>JAYNIC010000053.1:0-3653 GCA_038108715.1 Candidatus Nanopelagicales bacterium
GAGAACTTCGAGGCGGACTATCGAGCGACAGGCAAGAGGTACGACGTCGGCAAGAGCTGCGTCCGATTTCGAAGCCTTGAGGACCTGCCCCTTGACGTTGTGGGGCGGGCGATCGCGAGCGCATCGGTGGAGGAACTGATTGCCCAACATGAGGCTGCTATGGCCGGGCGCAAGAGTCCACGGCGAAAGCGGGTACCCTAAGCAGGCCTTCGGGCACGCGGGTGTAGCTCAATGGTAGAGCCCCAGCCTTCCAAGCTGGTGGTGCCGGTTCGATCCCGGTCACCCGCTCTGAAAGAGCGGGTCCGACGGATCGGGAGGAGCCGCAGGCGACGGACCCGGTCACCCGCTCTGAAAGAGCGGGTCCGACGGATCGGGCTATGGGAACTCAGGTCGGTTGGAGTCGCCGGACAAGATCGACGGTGGACGAAGCGCCCAGTCGTAGATGACGTTGGTCCGCAGCACCAGATCCTGGACCGAGCGATTGCGCTTGCTGATGAGGGCCCACAGCAGGCCGAACGGAAACGCGACGCAGAATCCGGACCGCAGCAGTGCGTAGAAGTAGCCCAGCCGGTGGCCTCGTGGGCTCACCACACGAACACCCATCAGCCACCCGCCGAACGACCTTCCGGTGTTGGCCCAAGCGAACATCCAGTACAGCGTGGTGAAGATGTAGCCCCACAGGATGAGAGTGCCCATGCTCGGAGCGTTGATGTTGACGCCCGGCGTGAAGATCGCCTGCAGGATCACCAAGGTGAACCACACGCCGATCATGAGCAGGGCGACGAGACTGACGTCGATCACCGCCGCAACGAAGCGTGTGGTGAAGCCGGCTCGTTCACCTTGGAACTCACGCGCCGGCTCCGGCACGCTGAGGTCCTTCGTGGACTGACCCGGCCCGCCGGCAGACATCCATTGCCCGAACGACGTCACTGCCCATCACCACCGCTCAGCGACTCCGGCTCGCCGGGGGCCTCGAGATCGCGCGCGCGCCGCGGCAATACGCGATCGACGATGCGCGCCAGGGCGATGTCGGTGGCATACGACCGTAGGCGCACCGAGTCGATGGCGTCGCTCGCCACGCCACCGGTCGACTGACGAATGATGGCCGGCAGGTCGACCATTTCGATCACGTATTCGGCGATGTCCACGATCGGCAGTCGATCGATGATCGGGTCCAGATCGACCGTGGCCACCAGCGCATCAATGTCGACACGCTCAGCAATGAGCGCCGTGAGGTCGAGTTCGTCAAGTGCCGCGTCGACGATCCGCTCCAGGTCGACTCGTTGGAGCACAACCTCAGTGAGATCAATGCTGTCGAGAGCCGCTTCGACAACTCTCTTGAGATCCACACGTTCGAGGACGATCTCAGTCAGATCCAGTCGTTGAAGAGCCTGCATGACGATGGCCCGTAGGTCGACGTTGTTCACGACGACCGTGGTGATGTTGATGCGCTCGATCACGGCCTGCGTCGCCGTTGGCACGACGCGGTCGAGGACGGCCGCCGTCGGTGGGCCAGCAACCGACTCGATCGCCTGAGCGGCCGCGCTCCCCGCCGCAAAGGCCGCGGCACCCATCACCTCAACGGCAGCGCCCAGAATCGAGCGCATCGCCCCGAGGGCCCCAGTCGGACTGGGGTCCTCGGTCGCATTCGGCACCACGATGACGTCGCGCGAGACGATCGTGAAGTCCACGGGGTCGATCCTGTCAGAGATCACGGCTCCCAGGTGAACAGCGGTGGAAGCGGGTCACATTCGATGCGTGCACGATCCCGGGCCGCGGCCACACGATCGGCGTACTGCGGATCATCGGCCACATTGATGAGCTCGTGGGGGTCCGCCACGTAGTCGTAGGCCTCTTCCTCCCCGGTGGTGTAGCGCCAAAAAGCGAAGTCCTCCTCGCGCCAACCGCAGTACGCCGGCCGACCTTGGCCGCGCCAGGGGGCAGCCTCCATGACAAGTCCGTCGCGGGGCTGGAGACTGAGCAGACTTCGACCGTCCACCTGCGCCCCGACCACGCCGGCCAAGTCCAAGACGGTTGAATAAACGTCCACATTGGCGATGGCGATTCTCTCGTCGACAACTCCAGCGGCGATCGCACGGTCGTATCGAAGGGCGAGGGGAACGCGGACCGAGGCGTCATATGGTGTGTTCTTGCGCTGCAGCCGGTGCTCACCGAGTAGGTAGCCGTTGTCGGACGCGAACACGATGATCGTGTCTGGCAATCGCTCCGTGCGATCAAGCGCATCAAGGATGTCGGCGACGGCCGCGTCAATGCCCATGAGCATGTCCTGCTGAAGGCGAATGACGGTGCTGAGTTCGTGCGGTCTGCCCTTGGTGAAGACGCGCGAGCGTGTGAGGGACTGCATCCAGTCGGGGTACTCACTCATGTCGCGCTGGTTCACCGCCGGACTCGGCAGTCCACTGGCAGCGCGGACAGCGGGCATGACCCCGGCCTTCTTGGCTGCCCCCGCGTACGGGCCGGCGACGAACGGCAGATGCGGGGCGTAAGGGGTCACGAAGGCGAAGAGTGGTTGGTCCGCGGGAGTGGATTCGATGAACTCAACCGTGCGATCTGCGATTTCGTCGGTGAGGTACTGACGCGAACTTGTGACCTTCTTCGACTCCCCCATGAACCCGTACTTCCACGGCCCGGGTCGGGTCAGTGCATCGAAGACGTCCCAACCCGGAGCCACGAAACCGCTGGGCGCCTTGTCAATTCCGTTGAGGTACTTGCCGAAGATGCCCGTTCGATACCCGGCATCCTGCAGGCGCGTGGCGATGGTGTCCTGCTCTCCCCCGAGTCTTTTGAACGCCTGCCAAGCACCGTATGGAACTGACGCAGTGTTCTCCCAGACACCGGTCGTGTGCGAGAAGTTGCCGGTGAGCAAACTCGCGCGAGACGGACAGCACCAGGAAGTGGGGACGAAGGCATTGGGATAGGTGATGCCCTTTGCTACCACTTCGTCCATCACCGTGGGCATCCCAACCTCGGTGCCATAGCGCTGGTCATCCGTCAACACGATCACGACGTTCGGCTGGGATGCGGCCTGGGGTGAAGCGCTGGCGGGCACCGCAGGTGTCGCGGCCATGGCTCCCGGAGACACGGTGAGGGCGGCGAGGCCGGCACCTGCCGCGATGACCGAACCGAAGCGCACCGCTCGACTATACGGGCGTGATCACGCGGCTCGCCCGTCGTAAGGGGTTGCGGGATCTCATTGAGGAGATCACCCCCCTTCGGCGGGCCGTTGATCAGTAGCGAGGAGCGACCGATCGTGGCAGCGCGGCCAGAGCGGCTTGCGCGTCACCATCGAGGACAACATCCGCCGCTGCCACGTTCTGCTCCAGCCAGCGACGGCGCTTGGTGCCAGGAATCGGCACCACATGACTCCCTTGGGCGAGCAGCCAGGCCAAGGCCACCTGGGCTGACGTCGCTCCCAGGCGGTCCGCCACGGCCTGCACGCCATCGACAATGGCCTGATTGGCGGCAAGAGCCTCGGGCGTGAATCGGGGATTGCCGGATCGGAAGTCGTCGGCGCCAATGGCGTCAGCGGTCAATGTGCCGGTGAGGTAACCCCTGCCGAGCGGTGCGTAGGCGAGGAAACCAATGCCGTTCTCCTCGCAGTGCGCGAGGACACCGTTCACCACGTTTTCGTC
>JAYNIC010000053.1:3663-11811 GCA_038108715.1 Candidatus Nanopelagicales bacterium
CACCGGATAGACCGCATCCGCCCGCTGAATCTCCTCAACGGTGACCTCTGATAGCCCGAGGAACCGCACCTTGCCGTCGGCAACAAGCTGAGCCATGGCGCCCCAAGTCTCCTCGATGGGCACCTGCGGATCGACGCGGTGCAGTTGATACAGGTCGATGTGGTCCACGCCCAGCCGGCCGATCGACGCCTCGCATGCCTTGGCAATGCTCTCGGGTTTGCCGTCCCGACCGTAGGACGTCGCGTCGATAGGGACGAGTCCCCCCTTCGTCGCGATGACCACTCGATCTCGCAGGCCATCGTCAACGACGTACCGACGGATCACCTCCTCATTGGTGTAAGGGCCGTAGACATCCGCGGTGTCCAGCAACGTCACCCCAAGTTCAATCGCACGATGCAATGTTGCTCGCGACTCGGCGGGATCGGCGTTCTCGACGTTGTACGCCCAGGACATTGGCATACAACCCAGCCCCACCTCACTCACCGGCAGCGCACCAAGCATGCGTTCGCGCATGACACCTCCCTTGTCTTCGGCGACCCTAACTGGTGAATTCTCGACGAGTCAGCGACGGTGATCTGGCAGGCTGAGGCGATCGACGAAAGGGTCTCCATGGCTGACATCCGTACGGTGAGCATCAACCTCATCGAGGTCCATCGTGAGTCTGGGGCTGCAGTATCACCGCCCACGCGCAAAGTCGTCGCCGCGGCGGCGGTGAAGAATCCCCTGGCCGGCACTCCCCTGGCCGCTGACCTGGACGAACTCGAGCAGCTCGGCGCCGACGTATCGGGCTACCTCGTCCAACGTTCCCTCGAGGTGCTCGCAGCAGCGGGGATCACGCCCGATCAGGTCCGCGGGTACGGCAAGGGCGCGATTGTCGGGACCGACGGCGAACTCGAGCACACCGCCGCCGTGCTCCACCCGCGGTTCGGCGCACCCGTGCGCGCCGCCATCGGTGGTGGCACGGACATCATCCCGGGGACCAAGAAGGTCGGGGCCCCGGGCAGTTCCATCACCATGCCGGTCGGTAACAAGGACGACCGCTGGGTGTTCGACGACATGGACGCCGCAGAGGTGTCCATCGGGGACGCGCCCCGCGCCGACGAGATCCTCATCGCCCTCGTGCTGTCCTGCGGCGGTCGGCCTCACGCCCGCGTCCAGAAGCCGGGAGGCTGACATGAAGTTGATGATTGGATTGGTACGCCGCTCGGACATGTCACACGAGGAGTTCGCGCACTGGTGGATCGAGGAGCATGCGCCGCTGGCGCGCACGCTGCCCGATGTGCAGCGGATCCGCTTCAACCTCTTGGACGGCGACGGACCCTTCGACGGCATCGCGGAGTTGTGGTTCGCGTCACCGGAGGTGATGGACGCGTCGTACGCCAGCGACACCGGCAAAGCGGTCGCGGCGGATTCGATAGCGCACGTGGAGTCCCGAGTGCGGATGCCGGTGATCGAGCACGACATCCACGGCTAGGCTCGCGGGCACAACACGTCCCAAGGCTGAGCTACCGATAGCGTCAGCCCGTGGCCGCCGCACCCGCATCCATTCCAGACCGCGCCCGAGTCGTTGTGATCGGCGGCGGAATCATCGGCACATCTGTTGCCTACCACCTCGGTCAGTTGGGCTGGGGCCCTGAGACCCTCCTGCTTGAGCGGGATCGACTCACCTCGGGCACGACCTGGCATGCCGCCGGACTCATGGTGACCTTCGGTTCCTTCTCCGAGACCTCGACCCGCATGCGTCACTACACGCGAGATCTGTACGCCCGGCTCGAAGCGGAGACAGGCCAGTCAACGGGCTTTGCACCGATCGGTCTGATCGAGGTAGCGGCTGACGAAGGGCGACTTGAGGAATACCGTCGCGTCGCGGCCTTCAATCGGCTCATGGGCACGGAGGTGCATGAAATCTCCCCGCGCGAGATTGCCGACCTCTTCCCGCCTGCGCGTACTGATGATCTGCTGGCCGGTTTCTACATGCCGCAGGACGGCCGGGTGAACCCCGTTGACGCGACCATGGCTTTGGCGAAGGGCGCGCGCATGCGCGGCGTGACGATCCTCGAAGGCACACCCGTGCTGGACGTGCTGACCACGGATGGACGCGTCGTCGGCGTGCGGACGGCGCAGGGCGATATCGAGTGCGAGTACGTCGTCAACGCCGCCGGCATGTGGGCCCGCCAACTCGCCGAACGGTCGGGTGTGACCGTCCCCAACCAGGCGGCCGAGCACTACTACCTGCTCACCGATCCGATCCCGGGGCTCGACCCGGACCTGCCCGTGTTGGAGGACCCTGGCTCCTACGGCTACTACCGGCCCGAGGGCGACGGCATGATGATCGCGCTGTTCGAGCCGGTGTGCGCTCCCTGGCATGTCGATGCGATCCCCGAAGACGCGTCGTTCCTCACGCTGCCACCGGACTGGGAGCGCATGGGCCCCTACCTGGAAAAGGCGATGGCGCGCATCCCGGCCTCGATGGAGGTGGGTATCCGCACGTTCTTCTGCGGCCCGGAGTCGTTCACCCCGGATCTCTCCCCCATCGTCGGAGAGTCACCGGAGGTACGTGGCTACTTCGTTGCGGCCGGCCTGAACTCGATCGGCATCCTGACCGGCGGTGGCATAGGCCGCGCGGTCGCCACCTGGATCGTCGACGGACTGCCGGACATCGACGTCACCGGCATGAACATCGACCGACTGCACGCCTACCAACTGGCTCCCGAGTACCGCGCCACCCGCACCGTCGAGTCGCTGGGCATGGTCTATCAGACGCACTTCCCGGGGAAGTCGATGAAGACCGCGCGAGGCATCAAGCACTCACCGCTGCACGGTCGCCTCGCGGCGCAAGGTGCCTACTTCCGCGATGTCTCCGGCTGGGAGGGGGCCGACTGGTACGCCGGACCAGGACAGTTTGCCGACCCGGGGGAACTGAGCTGGGGTCGGCAAAAGTGGTTCGACCAGTGGGCGCGCGAACATCGCGCCGTTCGGGAGACGGTCGGGCTGATGGACATGTCCTTTATGGCGAAGTTCCGCGTGCAGGGCCCGGACGCGGGGGCGGTGTTGGATCGCATGAGCACGGCTCGTGTCGACGGGGAGACGGGCGTGATCACCTACACGCAGTGGCTCAACGACAACGGCACTCTCGAGGCCGATCTCACGGTGACGAAACTCGGCGAGGGCGACTTCCTCGTCGTCGCGTCGGACACCGCGCACCGTCACGTCGAGACGATGCTCAAGCGCGCCCTGGACGGACAGCGTGGGTGGGTCACAGACGTCACCTCGGGCCTGGCGCAGATCAACATTCAGGGGCCTCGCTCGCGCGAGCTTTTGCAGTCGATCACGTCGACGGACCTGTCGAACGAGGCCTTCGGCTTCCGCACTGCACGCGAGATCGACCTGGGCTTCGCACGGGTGCTGTGCGTACGCATCACCTACCTCGGCGAACTCGGCTACGAACTGTTCGTTTCGGCCGAGCAGGCGGCGTACGTCTATGACCTCATCACCAGCGCCGGGGAGGCGTTCGATCTGGCCCATGTCGGGCTCAAGGCGCTGTCGTCGCTGCGCATGGAGAAGGCATACCGCGACTTCGGCCACGACATCGACAACACCGACTCACCACTTGAGGCCGGGCTGGGTTTCACCATCGACTGGGACAAGGAATTCGTCGGCCGCCCGGCGGTGGCCGCGCTCCGGGATGCCGGCCCACCAAGGCGGCGGCTCGCCCAGGTGCGCTTGCTGGACCCCGAACCCCTGATGTTTCACGGTGAGGTCGTCTACCGCGAAGGTGTTCCCGTCGGCTACATCCGGGCCGCAAGTTACGGGCATACCCTCGGCGGAGCGGTGGGCTTGGCGATGATCGAGACTGGCGAAGCGGTGACGGCAGAGACGCTCGGCACCGGCGATTGGGACGTAGACGTCGCGGGCGTGCGCTACCCGGCTGAGGTTTCCTTGCGACCGATGTACGACCCGTCGAACGCACGCATCAAGGCCTAGCCGGACCACGGGAGAAGTCGGAAACCCTGCTCCCGTGCACCCTCCCGGTAGACAATTGCCTTCGTGCGCGCCCACGAGCCCGCCAGCGCGCCATCCCGGTCCACCTTGTTGCCAACAACCCGCAATCGGTACGGGTAATCATCGTTGTGCACGACGAATCCGACAGCCTCGGTGACATCGAATGAGCCATCAGCACTTTCGGTGAAGGTGAAGCGGGAGATGAGTCCGTCACCCGATCGGGGGTCCTTTCGGGACTGGGCAGAAAGCAGGTTTCCATGCCCGTAGGCAACCCACATGCCCTTGATGCGCTCCACAGGCTGAACCCTGTGCACGTGGTGCCCGAGGACCACGTCGACGAGCCCGGATTCGGCCACGAGCCGGACGACCTCACGTTGCTGGGCTGACGGCTCGATGACCTCCTCGTTGCCGGCGTGCAGACTCAGCACAACGATGCGTGCTCCCCGTTTCCTCGCTTTGCGGGCTTCTTCGAGGATTCTCGCCGTACTGATGAGGTTGGCACACCAGGTCTTGTCGTATGGTCGCGGAATTCCATTGAAGCTGTAGGTATAGGACAGCAAGCCGACCGGGACGCCCTTGACGTCCACAATCGTGGGGCTGCTTGCTTCCTCCCTGGTGCGAGCCGTCCCAGAATGCGCCAAGCCATTGGCGTCCAGAGCGTTGAGGAGCCGCTCGACTCCGGGAAATCCCTGGTCCAGGGAGTGATTCGACGCGGTGCTGCACCCGTCGAATCCGATCTTGGCCACTGCCGTCGCCAATGCGGGAGGCGCATCGGCGGTGCCCGGCCATGCGGTCCAGGGCCCCCTCTTGGAGCCCATCGGGTACTCCATGTGGCAGATCGCGAGATCTGCGGACTTCACAACGGCGGCCACGCCCTTGAGTTGTGGCACGAAATTTATGATGTCGCCACCCCGCGCGTCCCGGCGCGCCTGTTCGATGATCTGGCGGTGGGTCAGAATGTCACCCACGCCGAGGATCGAGACAGTGCGACCCGGCTGCACGTCGTCCGGTGATCCGGCCGCGGCCGCGGCGTTGGGAATGACGGAACCTGCCAACGACATGAGCGCCATGGCCGTCAGGAAGGTAATCCCCCTTTGCATGGCCGAAGGGTAGCGAGACTTCACCGTGGATGCCCAGCAGCAAACGCCCCAACCCGCGCGGCGCCCGCGACCGCGGGTCTCCGCGGCTCAAATGCACCAAATGCGAGGGCGATTCCTGACGCCGAGCTGACACTCAGCCCAGCGCTGCGAGAATGAGGTCGGTGTGCAGTTGATTCGCAGTCTCATTCAGGTGGACGCCATCGGTCCAAGCCACGTCAACGCCAGCAGACGCTAGGCCCTCGAAAGCGCTCGCGAAATCGATGATGTGCAGGTTCGGATACTCGGCCGTCTTCGCCTTGAGAATCGCGTTGGGCGCGCTCGGATCAGGTAGATCCTCGTACGCCGTTTGGTCGTACCAGAGGTTGATCCAGTAGACCTCTCGCTCGGAGCCGAGGGAGGCCATCATCTGGTCCACCGCATCCTCCATCGAGATGCCGAGCCACCAGATGTCGTTGGTACCGAAGGAGAGAACGACCGTCTGCGGAAGTTGTTGGAGTTCACGAGCGCGCTCGACCTGGCCAACTCCCCAGTCCGTGCCCTTCGCGCCCCAGCAACGGACGGTGGGCACCCAGCCATCAGCTGCCAAAGATTCTTCGAGTGATGCGCGAGAATTGCGAAAGAGGGAGTCACCAATTAACAGAACACGATCGGCGTCTGGTGCCGCAGCGGGCCATACCGGAGCATCGCAGCCGTCGCCCTTCTCATCGGTGGGCCACTCCTCGTCGACGTAGTCATCGCCCCAGTCCTCGTTGCCGGTAGTCGGGGCAGCAGGGCGGTCCTCAGCCACCAGGGCCTCGGGCGACGCCGCCGGACTCGCCACCGGTTCGAGGCGGGCAGGGGTTGGCTCGACGGTGACGGGTGTCGCCACCGCGGACTGGGCCGGCGCTGTGCCCGCGGACGCCGCAGGTAGCACCGACAGGGACGGAGCTGTCACCATCCCCCAAACGAACCCGGCGGCGACCGCGGCCGCGAGAGGTGTCATCACCATGAGAACAGCCGCCTTGGAACGTTGCCGCGGCCGGGCGTGACGCATGGCAGCAGACTACGGGCCGGTGACTACGAAGTCCTCCTGGCATGCCGGGTCAAGGGCTCTTCTTGGCCGCGCGCCTTGTTTCCAGCGAGTGTCGTGGCCGCGCCCGCCTGCGCGGCTCGGCGACCCCGGCGCACGCGGACGAACGACCACGCTGGCTATCGTGTGCCCGTGAGCCACCCCGACCCCGACGATGCACTTGACCGTCACGAGGCCGAAATCGTCGAGGAGTTGCAGGATCTCGACCCCACCGCCGAAATCGACGCGGAGCGTCACCCCGTCGCCATGCTGCTCGGAGGGCCCTGGGGGGCGATCGAGGCCATGGCCCCCACCGTGCTCTTCGTGCTCAGCTACTTTGCGTCGGGCAACAATCTGCTCGTCGCGGTAGGCGTCGCCGTGGGCGTTGCGCTCATCCTGGCCATTGCCAAGATGGTGCGCGGGGAGAAGCCCGTTCGCGTCGTCACCGGCCTGTTGGGTGTGGCCATCGCCGCCCTGTTCGCGGCGTACCAGGACGATCCGCTGGGCTTCTTCCAGATTCGGGTGCTCGCCAACATCCTCAGCGCCCTCGCATTCGCCATCTCCATCCTGATCCGGCGACCCCTGATGGGCGTCATCATCGGCCCGCTCATGGGTACTGGAATGCGATGGCGCAAAGATCCGGACCTCCTGCGCGCGTACTCACGAGTGACCTGGCTGTGGGTGATCTTGAGCCTGGTACGCGCCGCCATCCAGATCCCGCTGATCCAGAACAATCAACTCGCCTGGCTCGGCGCTACGCCGTTCCTGTTCTACGGCTTGGTGGCACTTACCGTGGCCGCATCGTGGTGGGTTATCCGTCGCACCCTGCCCGCCGGCCATCCCGGCATTCGGCACCCACGGCTCGTCGGCTAGTCGCTCAGGTCACTGGTCCTGCGGGCATCCGCTCGAGGTCTTGGTGTAGTCCGGGCAGGTTGTCGAGGACCACAGCGCCCCGGAGAAGTCGTTGTACCTGAGCAAGCTGCCCTGGAAATTCGCCTTGGTGAGATCGGCCCCGAGGAAGTCGTTCTCGGTGACTGTAGCGCCGTAGAAAAGGGCCTTGTACATGTTGGCGCCGTTGAAGGAGTTCCCCCCAACCCCTGCAGAACGCAGCAGCGTCGTATTGAAGGTTGCGTTGTCGAACTTCGTGTTCTGCAGGACGGACCTCTCGAGAGTGGCCAGCGTGAAGTTTGCTCCGCGGGCATCGGACTCCCACATCTGGACCCGCGTCATCGTCGCGTGCGAGAAGTCCACCCCGCGCATATCGGAATTGCTGAATTTCGCACCATCAAGGTGGGCCTGGTCGCAATAGATATCGACATCACCGACGCTCTGGCATTTCGTCTCGCGTGGCACAGCACCCGCGGCGGTACGCGCACCACGTTTGATCTTGCGCGGCCCGAAGGTCGCATTCCGCAGATCAGCGCCGGTGAAGTCAGCACCGCGAAGTTGCGCTCCGCGGAAGTTTGCCCGGTTGAGTCGTGCCCCAGAGAAGTCAACGTTCGACAGGCGCAGCCCGGCAAACTTCACTCGGCGTAGATCTCCACTGAAGGCGAGGCCACCTTGCATCACAGCGTCGCGGACGAAGGACCGGCAGTCGCCGCGCGCCTTGACGACGCAGTTCTGGTCGCCGAAGGTGAGCAGGATTCCGCCCCCGGGCATGCGTTCACCATGGAGGCGCATATCGGGGGCGGCAGCGGCCTGGGCAATGCCGAGCGATCCGGCACTGATCAGTGCCGCACCGACGCCCACAGTGAGCGTCCTAGTCCAGCGGGTCCAGCCCATGGAAACTGAACGTAGCAGCGCACTCCCCCTTGTTGCTCGGCCGCCACTGCCCGCTAAGGCTGCCCGCCAACCGGGCTAGTGCGCCTGGCAGGTCGGGCACCAGTACAGATTGCGGCCGGCCATATCCGCCCAGGCCACCTCATCACCGCACACGAGGCAGCCCTGACCCTCACGGCGGTAGACGTAGACCTCACCGCCATGTCGATCACGTCGACG
>JAYNIC010000054.1:0-11587 GCA_038108715.1 Candidatus Nanopelagicales bacterium
CCTCGAGGCTCCGCTGCACGAGCATGAAGAGGCCGACGTCATGCCCGTGCCGTTCCACGGTGGCGTCCTGCACACCAAGGGTGAGCCGGCCACCAACCGGGAACAGCTCGAAGAGCGCGGCGGCAACCTCTAGTCGCGACCAGCCCGACACGCGTCATGTCGACTGCCCCGGACACCACCAGGTGCCGGGGCGGTCACGTATCCGGGCACCCGGCCCATCACCCGCGCTGGGGTCAGGTGCCTTCGGCCTCCTCGGCTGTGATCGGCCTCATCGTGACCGGTGCCGTGCTCACCGTCTGCTGGATCTGGCTGCCCGGACTCGTCCTGCCCCTCGTACTGCTTCTCGTCGCCGGGCTGGCAGCCTCAGCGGCCGCTCAGGCCTTCCTGGGGCACCGTGGCGCCTGTTGGGGCCAACGGACTATCCGCTGGTGGCTCGGTCCGGTGGGAACGCTCCTGGACCCCTTCGACCTCGGCTAGCGCCATCCCCGCAATGGCGTGCGAGGACCGGGGGCGCGTGGAATCCTGAAAACGGCACCTCCACCGGACACCGAAGCGAATCGAGGCCGACGATGCCAGAACTCCTCCTCTCCAGACGCGACGTGGACTTCTGTCTCTTCGAGTGGCTCGACACCGAGCAACTGCTGAAGTCCGATGCCTACGCCGATCTCGACAGGGGCACCGTCAACGAGATCCTCGCCCTCGCCGAGCGGATCGCCACCGACCTGTTCGCTACGCACAACCACCGCAACGATGCCGAGGAGCCGACTTTCGACGGCACCACTGTCCACATCCACGATGATGTGGCACCCGCTCTCGCGGCGTACTACGAGGCTGGTCTCGGCGGGCTGGCCAAACCCCCGGACGTCGGTGGGATGGAGTTGCCAACGACCATCTCCCAGGTTGTGGGAATGTGGTTCTCGGCCGCGAATGCCGCCACATCCGGCTACAGCTTCCTCACTCACGCCAACGCCAATCTCCTCCTCGCGCACGCGAGTGCCGAGCAGATACAGATGTGGGTTCCACCGATGGTGGAAGGCCGATACTTCGGCACGATGTGTCTGAGCGAGCCCCATGCCGGCTCATCTCTCTCCGACATCACGACCACGGCCGAGCGCCAACCGGACGGTACCTACCTCGTTCGGGGCAACAAGATGTGGATCAGCGGCGGCGACCACGAGCTCAGCGAGAACATCGTCCACCTCGTCCTCGCCCGCGTGCCGGGCGCACCCGCCGGAGTCAAGGGCATCTCCTTGTTCATCGTGCCCAAGTACCTTCCGGACGGCGCGCCCAACGATGTGAGCCTGGCGGGGCTCAATCACAAGATGGGTCAGCGCGGCCTCACCAACTGCCTGCTGAATTTCGGTGAGGGCGAGGGCGCCGTGGGCTACCTCGTCGGCGAGGAGAACAAGGGCCTGGCCTACATGTTCCACATGATGAATGAGGCCCGCATCGCCGTCGGAAGTGGAGCGGTGGCCCAGGGCTACTCCGGCTACCTTCATGCATTGGACTACGCCCGTAACCGTCCGCAGGGGCGCCGTGTGGACGCCAAGGATCCCCTGGCCCCCATGGTGCCGATCGTCGAGCACCCCGACGTCCGCCGGATGCTGCTCGCCTCGAAAGCCTACGTCGAAGGTGGACTGGCCCTCACGCTCTACTGCGGCATGCTGGTCGACGAGTTGCAGCACGGTGACGATCCCCAAACGGCCGATCACCTGCTGGAGTTCCTCACCCCCATCGCCAAGAGTTGGCCGTCCCAGTGGTGCCTCGTGGCCAACGATCACGCCATCCAGATCCACGGCGGCTACGGCTACACCCGGGACTACCTGGTCGAACAGTTGTGGCGTGACAATCGACTCAATTCGATCCACGAGGGCACCCACGGGATCCAGGCGCTGGACCTTCTCGGCCGCAAGGTCACGATGAACGGCGGCGCGGCGTTGATGGCGCTGGCGCAGCGCATGCAGTCCACGATCGAACGAGGGCTCGCTGAAGGCGGCACCCCGGCGACCCATGCAGCAGCGCTCGCACCAAGGCTGCAGCGCATGCTCGAGGTGACCGCAGGGCTATGGGCTGACCGTGACCCGCGCACAGCTCTCGCCGACGCGACAACCTACCTCGAAGCTGCGGGGCACGTCGTAGTCGCGTGGCTGTGGCTCGACATGGAAATGGCCGCCACGGGTTCCGATGACTTCTACGCCGGCAAGCGAACGGCCGCGGAATACTTCTTCAGCCGCGAACTGCCCAAGGTCGACGCGATGTTCGATGTGTTGGCCGCCCAGGACGGTCTCTACCTCGGCCTAGACGAGTCCACCCTCTAGCACCGCAGAAGCTAGACCAACGGGGAGGTCTTGACTCCCCAGAGACCAGAATCGGCAGTCCAGTCCGTCCAGGAGATGTTCCACACGGTGATGCCGTTGCCCGGGTTCTGCTTCAGCGACGTGCCCGTGAGCTCGACGGGGTCCCCGATGTGCGAGATCTCGTAGAGCCACCCGGCGTTCTCGGTGCTCATCGAGGTACAGCCGTGGCTGTACCGGTAGTTGCCCCAGGCGCCAGCAGCCCACGGCGAGGCGTGCAGGAACTCGCCATGCCAGGTGAGGCGCATCGCATAGTCGACCTTGACCCGATAGTGCTCCGGGTCATTCTTATCGACACCGGCCGTGGCGTTGTCCATGATGCGGGTGCGTTCCTTGGACATGATCAGTTTGGTGCCCGAGAGCGTCTCGTAACCGTCCATGCCCATGGTGACCGGAATCGTGCGTTCCTTCTTGCCGTTGACGAATACCTTCATCATCAACGTCTCGGCATCGGCCTTCATCACCACAGAATCCGGCGTGGTGTACGTGTACATCGAATTGCCGTCTCCGAACTGACCGGGTGATGCTTCGATGCCTCGAAGCGATAGGTCGAGTTGGATCTCGGTGTTGCCGGGCCAGTACTCCTTCGGGCGATAGATCGCCTCGGTCGGACCGGTCCAGTACCAGGCACCCTCGATGGGTGTCGAGGTGCGCACCACCATGCCTTCCTCCACGGCAGCACGATCCTTCACCGGCTCGTCAAAGGTGACGGTGATGGGCATCCCCACGCCGAAGGACTCACCGTCGGCAAAGTCGGGGGTGGCCGTGATGAAGCCGTCGGGGTTGACCGTCGTGACATTTCCCTCGTAGGAGTTCGTCATGCCCCGGGCATCCACCACGGTGGCCGCAATCTTGTACTTCGAGTCATAGTCGAGGAAGTTGCGCGACGAGGTCCAGGTCCGGCCGTCATCGCTGAATTCGCCTTCGATCACCCGACTCGGCCCATTGGTCACCGTCACCTCGGTGAACCGGCCGTCGTCGGCGAACAGGACGATCGGCTGGTCGATCGGGGCGTTGTCGGTCACCTTGTTGCCTAGGTGGATCTGAGCCGTCGAGGCTTGAGGCAACTCGGCCGAGGTGAGCATCATCGTCGGCTGGCAGGCCGTGACAGCCAGCATGCCTACGGACAACGCAACGAGGGAGAGCGGACCACGCATGTCTAGCAGGATAACCCGAGAGGGGCCGTGATCAGCGCGCGAAACTGCCGCGGTAGTACTCGAACAGCCAGCCAACGAGCGAGATCATGATGAAGACGATGCCGAGGACAACCAGCCAGGCCGCGAAAATGAAGCCGAGGGCGATCAACATGGCGGCGAACCCCACGGGAAGTGGCCACCAGCTGTGCGGGCTGTAAAAACCGTATTCCGGATCCGCCTCGTCGATATCGGCGTTGGCTCGATCCTCGGGGAGCCCATCCAGGCGCTTGTCGGTGTAGAGGATGTAGAACGCCACCAGGATGGACAGTCCGCCCGTCATCACCAGCGCTGTGGTGCCGATCTCGTCCCGGGAGAAGATGTAGTACAGCGCGCCGACAATCAGGAAGAAGATCGCCAGGATGCCGAAGGACCAGCCGCCAACCTTCACGATGCGCCCCCACCCGACACGGCCCCGGCGGTCGCCGGTTGCGGGATGTCGGCCAGTTCGGGGTGGTTCAGGTCGAATGCCGGACGGTCCGAACGGATCCGCGGCAGCGACGTGAAATTGTGGCGCGGGGGCGGGCAGGAGGTCGCCCACTCCAGCGAGCCGCCCCAGCCCCACGGATCATCTACGGTGACCTTCGGCGAGTGCTTCCAGCTGTAGAAGACGTTGAAGAGGAAGACCACCGTCGACAGGCCGATAAGGATCGAACCGATGGACGACACGGCGTTCAGCGTCGTGAATCCATCGCTGGCGAGGTAGTCACCGTAACGACGTGGCATGCCCTGCACACCGAGCCAGTGCTGGACGAGGAACGTGACCTGGAACCCGATGAAGACCAGCCAGAACTGCACCTTGCCCAGCTTTTCGTTCATCATCCGACCGGTCATCTTCGGCCACCAGAAGTAGTAGCCGGCGAACATGAGGAATACGACGGTGCCGAAGACGGTGTAGTGGAAGTGCGCCACGACGAAGTAACTATCGGAGACGGGGAAGTCCAACGGCGGTGCGGACAAGATGATGCCGGTCAGTCCCCCGAACAGGAAGGTGACCAGGAAGCCCATCGTGTAGAGCATCGGCGTGTCGAAGGAGACCGAACCGCGCCACATCGTGCCGATCCAGTTGAAGAACTTCACCCCCGTAGGTACGGCGATGAGCATGGTCGTGAGGGCGAAGAAGGGCAGGTACACCGAGCCAGTCACATACATGTGGTGAGCCCACACGGCAACCGACAGCGCACCGATCGCCATGGTGGCGAAGACCAGGCCCTTGTAACCGAAGATCGGCTTGCGGGAGAAGACCGGGATGATCTCGCTAGCGATGCCGAAGAACGGCAGAGCAATGATGTAGACCTCTGGGTGGCCGAAGAACCAGAACAGGTGTTGCCACAGGATGGCGCCACCGTTTTCGGCATCGAAGACCACCGCGCCGAACTGGCGATCGATGAAGGCCATGACCAGGGCGGCGGCGAGGATCGGGAAGGCGATGATCACCAGGATGCTGGTGACGAAGATCGTCCAGGTGAAGATCGGCATCCGGAACATCGTCATACCGGGCGCACGCATGGTGAACACGGTGGTGATGAAGTTGACTCCGCCCAGGATGGTGCCAAGACCACCCATCGCCAGACCGAGAAGCCACAGATCCGCACCCACCTCGGGAGAGTTCACGGCGTTGCTCAGCGGCTGGTAGGCGAACCAGCCGAAGGAGGCCGCGCCGCCAGGGGTGAAGAAGCCCAGGGCCACGGTGATGCCACCGAAGAGGAAGAGCCAGAAGCCGAGCATGTTCAGGCGCGGGAAAGCGACGTCAGGGGAGCCGATCTGCAGCGGCATGACCACGTTGCCAAAGCCGACATACAGCGGCGTGGCAAAAAGGAACAGCATGATCGTGCCGTGCATGGTGAAGAGCTGGTTGTACTGCTCCAGGGACACGATCTGCATCCCGGGCGACGCAAGCTCGGCGCGAATGACCAGCGCCATGGCTCCGGCGGCGATGAACCAGATAAACGAGGTAATGAGGTAGAGGTAGCCGATGACCTTGTGGTCGGTGGAGGTAACCCACTTGACCACGGTGCGGCCGAAGTGGGACCGCCGCACCTGCTTGGGCGACTCGGTCACTGTGGGCGCGGCGACCGGATCGTTCAGGATGGTCATAGGTTCGTCCTCTCCGACTCGCGCTCACCGGTGTAGCTCACGCGCTCACTCTCGAGTTTGCCGGTCTGGCCCTTGTTTCGAAGGTCTTCCATGTGCTGGTCGAACTCCGCCTGGGAGACGACCTTCACGTTGAACAGCATGCGGGCATGGTCGGTACCGCACAACTCGGCGCAGCGTCCAACGAAGGTACCCAGCTTGTTCGGGGTGATTTCGAACGCGTTCACCTTGCCGGGGATGATGTCCATCTTGAACAGCCAGTCGATGACCCAGAAGGAGTGGATCACATCGGGGGAGGTGAGTTCGAACTTGACCTTCTCGTCGACCGGCAACCACAAGGTGGGCGGCTGGCCCGGTGTGCCGACGTCGTACACGTCCTCGTCAAGGTAGTTGAAGGCCCAACTCCAGCGGAAGCCGACCACGTTGACCGTCTGGTCCTGATCGTTCTCCATCGCCAGAACTTCAGTCTGATCTCGAGCGGTGAAGGCGAAGAGGCCGAGGATCATGATGAGCGGCACGACGGTGTAGAGCATCTCCAGCGGCAGGTTGTACTTGGTCTGCTTCGGCGTCTCGTTGCCCTTGCGTCGCCGGTAGGCGATCGCCGCCCAGAGCATCAGGCCCCAGGTGAGAATGCCCACGCCCCACGCCGCGATCCAGGCGCCGTTCCAGAGGTTCAAGATGATGGGGCCCTCGGCCGTTGCGGGCTCGGGCATGTCAAAGAAAAACGCCTCGTTGGCGGTGCACCCCGAAGCCACGAGGGCCACCAGTCCGAGGCCTGCTGCCATGCCGATGACGCGGTGCGATCGCTCCACGCAGGCGACATTAGCGCACGAGGCGCTCCCTCGTGGACGAGGGGGCGCTAACGTCATCTCGTGCCCCCGCCCGGATTCTTGGACGCCGCTTCCGGCCAACCGCTCAATCCGGCCGCGCGGGAGGCCTGGGGTGCGGCCGCCGACTCCGGATGGGCTGACCCACGCCGCCTGTATCGGGCTGGGCGCCAGGCCGATTTGCTCCGGCAGGCCGCTCGAGAGGCCTTGTCGCAAGACTTGGGAACACCGTCGAGCGCGGTCAACCTGACCGCCACGAGCGCCGACCTCCCCGATCGCATCATCGATGCGCTCGTCCCACCGAACGGGACGGTGGTCATGAGCGCCGTCGAGCACAGTTCGGTCCTTGCGGCCGGGGACGCCCTGACGGATCGCGGTGGCTGCGTTCGCCTAGTAGGCGTGGATCGCCTGGGACGTGTCGACCCGATCGCGTACGCCGAGGAACTGCCGGGTGCAGACCTGGCCATCCTCCAAGCCGCCAACCACGAGGTGGGCACCCGGCAGCCCGTCGCCGACATCACGGCGGCCTGCGCGCGAGCGGAGGTGCCCCTCCTTCTCGATGCCTCGTTCTCCCTCGGCCACGATCCGGTACCCGAGGGATGGTCGATCCTCCTCGGCGATGCGGGCAGTTGGGGTGGTCCGAGCGGCACCGGGCTGGTGGCCGTGCGCGATCCCTCCCTTCGCCGACAACTCGAGCGGACTTTGCCACCGGCTGCTCTCCCCTCCGCTCTCGCGGCGGCGCGGGGCTGGGAGTGGGCCGCCCAGCACCGCGAGACCCAATCCGCCCGTGCCCGCGACCTGACCGATCGCATCCTCGCGACGCTGACCGCGCAGATTTCCGACGTACTCCCACTCGGTGATCCCGTCGATCGCCTCCCCCACCTCGTGGCGTTCTCGTGCCTGTACGTAGACGGCGAAGCGCTCGTACTCGGCCTCGATCGCGCGGGCTACGCCATCTCCAGCGGCTCGTCGTGCGTGAGCGACACAAGGCGACCCAGTCATGTGCTCGCTGCCATGGGCGCGCTCACCCAGGGCAACGTGCGGGTGTCCCTCCCTTACGACGTCACCGAAGAGACCGTCGACGGCTTCCTCGACGTGCTGCCGACCGTGGTCGCCGGCGTGCGGGCCATGCTCGGCGCTCCTCCGGCGGAGCCAAGCTGATGGACGAAGTGATGGATGAGGAGATCGCGCTCGACCAACGCGGCGAGCGGTGTCCGATGCCGATCGTCGCTCTCGGCCGCACCGCGATGAACGCCGCGAGCGGGGCGATCATCGCCGTGACCTGCACCGATCCGGGCGCGCAGTACGACGTCCCGGCCTGGTGCGCGATGAAGGGCGCGCAGTTCCTCGGGGCATCCAACGAGGACGACGGGGCAACGACGTACCGGGTGCGCCTGCCCTAGTTCCCCAACTGCGTTCTCCCGATTGCCGAAGGCAGTGCCAAGGCCCTCGGCAATCGCGCAAGGTACGCGCGGCGCGGCAACTCGATCACCCCGAGCGAGGCCAGGTGCGGGGTTCGCCACTGCACGTCCAGAAGCCGGCCCTGCTCGTGCGCAGCCGGACCTCCGAGCGTGTCCACCAGCGCGACGAGCGCAACCTTGGAGGCATCGCGCGCGCGGTGGAACATCGATTCCCCCGCGAACAGCCCGCCCACTTCCACGCCATACAGGCCGCCGACCAGTTCCCCACCCTGCCAAGTCTCGACGGAGTGCGCGATACCCAACTCATGCAATCGCACGTATGCCGCGATGAAGTCCTCGGTGATCCAACCCGAGTCCCGGCCCGGCTCGGCGCACGCGCGCATCGTCTGCTCGAAGGCCGCGTCGATCGTCACCTCGAAGCGTCGGCAGGACGCCCGCAACGACCGAGTGACCCGCAGCTCGTCGAGTGGCAGCACGCCGCGAGGATCCGGTGACCACCATCCCAGCAGGCTGGGCGGATCCGGTACCCCGACGTCAGGTTGCGGCGGATCGACGTACATCGGGAAGAGCCCCTTGGCGTAGGCCGCCAGCAGCGTGCCCGGGGCGAGATCCGCACCCACCGCAATCAGGTCCTCCCCCTCCGGCGCAGTTGCGGGGTCGGGGAGGTCCCAGGCGCTGGGCGGGACGGTCACGACACGGGACAGCGCAGGTGCGCGGCGATTTCAGCCGCCGCGTCCGTTCCGTAGGCGGCCTCGATGCGCCGCAGGAAGTGCTGCTGGGCGAGGGTGTACTCCTGCGTGCCGACGGTTTCGATGACGTAGGTAGCCAGCAGCGATCCGACCTGAGCGCTCCGCTCATCGCTGAGCCCCCACGCGAGCCCGGCGACGAATCCCGCACGGAAGGCATCCCCCACTCCGGTCGGGTCGGCCTTGGCCTCCTCCCGAGGTACGCCGACCTGCACAGGCGCCTGCCCCCGACGCTCGATCCGAGCACCCTCCGGCCCGAGGGTCGTGACACGGCAACCCACGCGCTGCAGGATCTCGTCGGCATCCCAGCCCGTCTTCTGCTCGGTGAGGGCCGCCTCGTATTCATTCGTGAACCGGTACGCCGCGCCATCGACCAGCGCCCGGATGTCCTCCCCATCCATGCGCGCACGTTGCTGGGAGGGATCTGCGGCGAAGGGGTAATTCCGAAAGCGGCACTCGTCGGTATGACGCAGCATCCCCTCGGGATCGTTAGGTCCGATGATCACCAGACCCGGTGCGCCAACGCGCTCAACGACGGGTGCGAGTTCGATGTCCCGCGCTTCGCTCATGGCGCCGGGGTAGAACGACGCGAGCTGATTGGCGTCCTCATCGGTTGTGCAGACGAAGCGCGCGGTCTGATGCACCTCGGACGTGTGCACCGACTCCGTGTCCACGCCGTGGCGCTCAAGCCAGGACTGGTAGTCCGCGAAGTCCGGGCCGACCGCGCCGACGAGTACGGGCTTCAAGCCCAGGCAGCCCAGGCCAAAGGCGATATTGGCCGCGACGCCGCCGCGACGTACTTCCAGGTCCTCCACGAGAAAGGACAGCGAGATCCGATCGAGCTTGTCAGCCACGATGGAGTCGGCGAACCGACCCGGGAAGGTCATGAGGTGGTCGGTCGCGATGGATCCGGTGACGATGATGGACACCCGCCGGACCCTACCGGGCGGCGCCGGCTTAACGCGCCGGCGGCCCACACTCTGTTCGCTCCTAGTGGAAGGAGTCGCCGCAGGCGCAGGAGCCGGTGGCGTTGGGATTGTCGATCGTGAAGCCCTGCTTCTCGATCGTGTCCACGAAGTCGATCGTGGCGCCGCCGAGGTAAGGAGCGCTCATCCGGTCGGTGACCACGCCAACGCCGCTGAAGTCCTTGACGATGTCGCCGTCGAGGGAGCGGTCATCGAAGAAGAGCTGATACCGCAGACCCGAGCACCCGCCGGGCTGGACCGCGATGCGCAGGGTCAGGTCGTCGCGACCCTCGGCCTCCAAAAGGGCCTTGACCTTCGAAGCAGCGGCATCGGTCAAGACGATGCCGTCCGTCGTGGTGGTCTCCGCCGTCATGGTGTTCCTCCTCGTGAGTGTGCGCGGTTCGGGCCGCGGCCCTTCGTCCCGAGTACGAACCCAATATGGCACAGCATCATTCCCGGCTCCACCCCACGGCCAGGCGAGCCGCCCTAGTCCTTGGCTCCGACGCCGGGCAGGGCGAGCATTCGGTCGAGCGCCACGCGGGCCCAGTGCGTGGTCTCAGCGTCGACGGTGATCTGCTGTACGACGTTGCCGGCCACCAGGTTCTCCAGGGCCCAGACCAGGTGCGGCAGGTCGATTCGGTTCATCGTCGAGCAGAAGCACACATCGCGGTCGAGGAACACGACCGTCTTGTCCGGGTGCTCGATGGCGAGACGGCGTACGAGGTTCAACTCTGTGCCCACCGCGAACGCTGAGCCGGCTGGCGCCTCGGAGATTGCCTTGATGATGTATTCGGTCGAGCCCACCAGATCGGCGTTCTGGACGACCTCGTACCGGCACTCCGGATGGACGATCACCGTGACGCCGGGCACGCGCTCGCGAACATCGCGAATGCTCGCCTCGGTGAACCGTCCATGCACGGAGCAGTGCCCGCGCCACAGAATCACTTTCGCTGCCCGCAACTGCTCGTCGGTGAGCCCGCCGTGCGGTTTGTGGGGATCCCACAGCACGCAGTCGTCGAGGGAGAGCCCAAGGTCGCGGACGGCAGTGTTGCGGCCGAGGTGCTGGTCGGGCAGGAAGAAAATCTTCTCGCCCTGCGCGAAGGCCCACTCCATGGAGACCTTGGCATTGCTGGACGTGCAGACGGTGCCGCCATGCCGGCCCACGAAGGCCTTGATGTCCGCGGAGGAATTCATATAGGTGATGGGCACCACGGAGGACGCGATACCGGCGGCCTCGAAGATGGACCAGGCTTCGCGCACCTGATCGATCTGGGCCATGTCCGCCATGGAGCACCCTGCCGCCATATCAGGCAGGACAACCTTCTGGTGTTCGGCCGTCAGGATGTCGGCGCTTTCGGCCATGAAGTGCACACCGCAGAAGACGATGTACTCGGCCTCTGGATGAGCGGCCGCCTGCTGGGACAACTTGAAGGAGTCACCGGTCGTGTCGGCGAACTGGATGACCTCGTCACGCTGGTAGTGGTGGCCGAGGATGTAGAGCCGGTCGCCGAGCGCCTCCTTGGCAACACGAGCGCGCTCCACGAGACCGGGATCGCTGGCTGGGGGCAGATCACCCGGGCACTCCACACCGCGTTCGGTGTCCGGATCGGCACCGTGACCGAGCAGCAGCAGCGCTAGCGGCGTAGGTGAGGGCTCAGTGAAGGCCATCTGCTCATTGTGGCAGTTGGGCGCGTGCAGTCCACTGACGGGCTTGCGCCGGCCGTTCACGGAACTGTCGTCGATCGGAGTGCGGCGCCGTTACCAGCGCAGGTGCGCCACAAGGTCGATCTGGCCAGACGATGGCAAGGAAATCTCCATCCGAGTGGCGGGTGCGCCGAGGGAAGTCGGGCCCGACGACACCGAGATGCTGGCGCCCTCGGGCAGCCCTTCGAAGGTCAGGGTCGCCGTCCGACCGGCCTGTGACAGCGTGACCACCTGACCCTGCACCGAAACAGATGCCTGGGTCACCCACGACCACGCGTAGGGC
>JAYNIC010000055.1:0-11574 GCA_038108715.1 Candidatus Nanopelagicales bacterium
ACCCCCAGTATTGACTCAGGAGGTTCCCGGTGCTCACGACCGCCATGGTCGTCGGCAGCATGTCACTGGCCGGACGCGGCTGGCCGGCATTGGGCCCGGTCGCGTACGACGCGTCCAGGAGCATTGTCTTCTGGTGCGTGATCTGGAAGTTGTTGTTGGAGAAGTTCAGCTCTGGTGCGATCGGCGTGACGCCGTCGTTGGGGTGCTCGTAGGCGTACTGCAACGAAGCCTGAGTGGCGTAAATCCAACTGGCATGGTCTTGGGCGCACTCGAACTGATTGTTGAAAGTTCGCGTGGTGTCGTCGTACGTGCAGGGAGCGTTTCCTCCGTTGACGATGATGCGCACCTTGACTCCACGACTGACCGCATCCATGAGTTTGCCCGATTCGCCGGCCTGTCCAACGATCAGCGGCCCGCCAATCTCGTAGATGACAATGTCGATGCTCTCGGTGGCCTTGTCGAGCAGGTCAAGCAACTGTGAGGACTCATCGGGCAGGACGATGGGATCAAGGTCACCGTCGTTGAGCAGTGCACTTTCGAAATCTGTGTTGTGCAACTTGGCCTTACCGAAGTTCGCCTCGCGAAGATCCGCCCTCTTCAGTCGTGCCCCTCGCAGGTCGGCACGGACGAGTTTGGCGTCGAAGAGATTTGCCCCGCGAAGGTCCGTCCCCTTGAGATTGGCCCCGGTGAGATTGGCCTTGCTTAGATTGATGCCGCGCAGGTTTCGCCCGGACAGATTTACTCCGCGCAGGTCGGCACCGGCGCACTGAGCCTTCGGCGCCGGTACGCACTTCGACGCTCGCTCGGTGCTGACCTCAGCCTGCGCAGGAACGGACACGACAGCAAACGTCGCGATGAGGGATCCGGCGGCGAGGGCCGATAGCCAGGATTTCACGGGGGCTCCCATCCGAGGTGACGTAGACCCCATTATGTGCGGCGTACCTCGCGAAGTCGACCCCTCAGCGGATGAGGTCACGAACAGCCAGGTGGCGCGCTTCTCGTCCAAGGTCCAGTCAGAGTGAGCTCACTTCATCGGCGACGTCCATGAGGACCTCGACGTCGGCAGCAGTAGTGCGCACGTTGGTGAAGCAGGGGCGCAGCCAGGTCTCGCCATCGACTTCTGCGTGCGAGATGTAGACCCGGCCATCCTCCTGAAGCCTGTTGACCAGTGCCGCGTTGTCGATTCCCTGCTTGCGCATGAGCACGATGGACAGGTCGGGGTCGGGTCCCACCTCCCAGCCACGTTCGACCGCCATAGCGTGCAACGTCTGCGCGTGATCAATCGTGCGACGGATGGACTCGCGGAACCATTCAGCTCCATATGTACGGAAGGCGAGCCAGAGTTTCAACGCCCGGAGCGGTCGGGAGTACTCCAAGGTGACGTCCACGGCATTGAGCTGCTGTTCTTCGGCCTCGGGGATGTACGACGTCTCGTGGCCGAAAGCGGCGGCCAGCGAGGACTCGTCACGCACCATCACAATGCCGCACGCTTTGGGCACGAACATCCACTTGTGCGCGTCGATACTCACCGAGTCCGCGCGGTCAAGTCCGCGGAAGCGCTCCGGGAGCACGGCAGCGGCGGGAAGTCCGTATGCGCCATCGACATGCATCCAGATCTTGTGCTCCGTGCACACGTCAGCGATGGCATCGAGCGGATCCACCGCACCGGTGAGTGTCGTCCCGCCGGTCGCCACAATGGCGATGGGCGTGAGTCCGGCCGCAAGATCGGCCCGCACCATGGCGTCCAGTGCTACTGGATCCATCCGTCGACGTGCGTCCATGGGCACCGCGCGCAGGTTGTCCGAGCCAATGCCGAGCAACTCGACCGCCCGAACGATGGAGTAGTGCGCATCGGCCGAGCAGTACGCCACGGCGCCGCTCGGCGTACCCGATCGACGTGAGCCCGGCACGGCACGCTCGCGGGCGGCCGCGAGCGCCGTCACGTTGGAGACGGTGCCACCCGATGTGAAGGATCCGCCGGTCGCGGGGAACCCCACGAACTCAGCGACCCAGCGCAGCGCTTGGGCTTCGATCAGGGTCGCGGCCCCAGCATGGATGGCGAGATTGGGATCATGGGAGTGAGCGAGCAAGTCAGCCAGTGCGCCAATCTCCAGGCCGGACGAGCCGATGTAGGCGAGGTAGCGCGGCCGCGCCTGGGCCAGCGATTGATCGAGGGCCTCGGCCGCCTCGTCGAGGGCGGCGACGACGTCGATGCCAGTTTCGGGTAGTGGCAGGTCGAGGGTTGCGAGCAATTCCGGTGACACCGGCGGCTGGATGTCGCGAGCGGTGTCGAACTCTGCCCAGGTTGCGGCAACGAGGTCGCGCGCATGGTCCAGCGCCCGGTTGCGGTCAGGGTTCACGCTTCGTGACCGATGGACTTGCGGTAGCCCATGAGGTCCTTGGTGCGGTTGACGCCGACGACGCCGACGACCTCGCCGTCCCGCACGTATTCCACGATGCAGTCCCCGCTCCACTCGCCATCGACCAGCGTCGCCTCGCCTAAGCCAGGTTCACCGTAGGACTGCAGGCCGTAGTCGTACTGGTCGCTCCAGAACGCCGGCATGGGACGGAAGTCGCCCTCGGGTTCCTCCCGGCGCAGCAACGCCCCCAGGGTGAGCCCGGCGCGCTTACCGGTCTCGGTAGGCAGGTTCCAGTGCTCGATCCGGCGCGGTACGTCGTCGAAGCGCGGATTTGGGAAGCGCGCGATGTCGCCGACCGCGACGACGGGCACATCGGTGCCAACCGCTTGCATCAGGTTGTTCGTGAGTACCCCGTCGGAGAGATCGAGATCATTGCCGTGCAGCCATTCGACGTTCGGCACGCTGCCCACCGCCTCGATGACCACATGGGCGGTCAGACGTGTCCCGTCGGCGAGCGTGACGCCGTCCTCGTGGAACTCACTCACCCCCTGACCGAGGTGGAAGGTCACGCCGTGCGCTTCGTGGTGCTCGCGCATCGCGGCGCCGAGTTGCTCTCCGAGTGGTCGCAGCATTGGCTGTGCGTCGTACGCCGTCACGGTGACCTCGCACCCGAGTTGGCGAGCAGTAGCCGCCACCTCACAGCCGATGAAGCCGGCACCGATGACCAGCAGCGACGCGCCCGGCGTCAGCTTCCCTCTGAGTCGCAGTGCATCATCGACGGTACGCAGCACGGGCGGTTGCGGACCGGGCACGGGCAGATGACGAGGTCGAATACCGCTGGCGATGACGAGTCCATCGAAGGTGTACGCCGCATCATCGACTTCCACGACCCGCGAGGCGAGCGAGCAGCCGGTGACGGCAGCACCGATGCGCCAGTCGATGTCGTCGTGCTTGCGCCGGAAGTACAGGCCCTCCACCTCAACGCCACCCTTGAGTGACTCCTTGGACAGGGGCGGTCGGTTATAGGGCAGGTACGGCTCTTCGCCGATGACCGTGACATCAAACCCCTGACCGCGCAGCGACTCCGCGGCCCGCAGTCCACCGAGTCCGGCGCCGACGACAACGACCTGGGTCATCAGGCAGTGACCTCGATCGCCTGCATGGGGCACACGTCCGCGGCCGACTCAACCTGATCGGCCAGGGCATCGTCGACCTCACCCTGATACTCGAGTTTGCCGTCGTCATTGAGGGCGAAGACGGTCGGCGCCTCGAAGGTGCACTGACCGTAGTGCTGGCACTTATCCATATCGACGGTGATCTTCACTTACTTCTCCTCGATGGTCGACGGGTAGAGGTGCTTGCTCGGGGTGCGAATGCCGCGGAACTCCCAGTCGCCGCCGAGGGCTGTGGAGATGACCTCCTCGCTCTCGGTCGGTTGGGCACCGCAGTCGGTACGGATGGGCGTGGGGCCCTCGACGATGTGGTTGGTGAGCGTGCCGAGACCTTCGACCTCGACCTCGACGACATCGCCGGGCTGCACGGGCCGGGAGTTGGCCGGGGTGCCGGAGAAGAGCAGGTCCCCCGGCACGAGGGTGATGGTGCGCGCGATGTCGGCGACGAGGTAGTGCATGTCCCACTCCATCTCGGCGGTGGTGGAGTCCTGCTTCACCTCGCCATTGACGAGAGTGCGGATGCCCTTGCCCCGGAAGTCCCAGTCGGTGACGACACCCGGGCCGACCGGAGCGAGTGTGTCCGAACCCTTGACGCGGAGCATCGAGCCGGCATCGGTATCGCGGAAGTCGTGTAAGCCGTAGTCGTTGCCGATGGTGTAGCCGGCGATGTAGTCGGCGGCCTGATCGGGGGAGACATTGCGGCACGTTCGTCCGATGACGATGACGATCTCGCCCTCGTAGTTCAACCACTTGCAGCCTGCGGGGCGCACGACTCCTGCCTTGTGCGAGTTGAGTGCGGTGATGGGCTTGTGGAAGTACGTCGGGGCCGCGGGCAATTTGGTCATGAACTCGTTGGTGCGGCTGGCGTAGTTCAGGTGCACCGCGATGATCTTGGTCGGCTCGACCGGGGGCAGGTGCGCAGCGTCCTCGATGGCGATGGCGCGGCCATCGCCGGCGACGAGGAGATCGCCTTCGCGGCGTACCTCGCAGGGGTAGCCGTCCAGGAGGATGCGGCGGAACTCGGCCACTATGCGCTCGCTTTCCTGTGGTCCGTCGTCCAGCCGGACTCGGGCCGATCGAACCAGACGTGCACCTGGCTGGTGCCGATGGCGTTCTCGTAGTCGCTGTACTGGACGCCGGGGGCGACGAAGTCGGCCTCACCCATGGCTCCAGCCATCATCAGGTAGTGGGCGAACATGGCCTCGGGGCGCACGGTGAGGAACTCAGGCATGGTCTCCAGCACGAGATCATGCCGGCCCTCGGCGAACCACGCCAGGCGCTCGTGATCCATGTCCCGAGCCTTCTGGCTGATGATGTGCGAGGGATCGCTCGACTCGTGCTTGCGCAGCTCCTTGAGTTTGTAGAACGTGTGCGAGAGCGAGCCGGTGGCGATGATGATCACCTTGCGGTCCATCTCGGCGACCGCCTGGCCGATGGCGCGGCCCGCGCGCAGGAAGTCGTCGGTCTCACCGGTTTGGCAGACGCTCATCGAGATCCACCGCTTGTCCAGGCCCTTGCCGAGATAGCTCCACAGGTTGAGCGAGGGGTAGTAGAGCGGCAGGTACTCGTCGTCGATCGCGGTGATCCAGGTGCCGTTCGGCTCACCGCGCGCCGCGATTGCCTCGGCGAGTTCGGGGTCGCCGCGCCACTCGTAGGGGATGCGGCACATGCCCCGTGGGAGTTCCTCGGCAGTGAAGAGCCCCGCGCGACGGGTATGGGAGGTGACGACGAACTCCACCGTGGTGAACCAGTGCGAATCGAGCACGATGACGGTGTCGTAGTCGAGGGTCTCGAACTTCTCCTTGCGCAGGCGCTCGAGGCCGGTGACGATCGAGATCTCCTTGCCCTCATTGAGTTCGAAGCGCACGTCCTTGGGCAGCATGATGGTGGGCACGTGCGAGAGCAGTGCCGCGGCGACGACCTCACCCATGGCTACCTCCAACCGTTAGGGGAGAAGACGGTGTTCTTCACATCAGCGTAGAAGTCGAACGACCACACGCCACCCTCGCGACCGATACCTGATTTGCGGGAGCCACCGAAGGGGGCGCGCAGATCGCGCACGAAGAAGCAGTTCACCCAGATGGTGCCGGCGACGAGCTGCTCGCTAATGCGCTCTGCGCGGGCGCGGTCACCGCAGACCAGGGTGGCGGCGAGCCCGAAGTCGGTGTTGTTGGCGAGTTCGATCGCCTCCTCCTCGCTGCTGAAGGTCTGCATGGTGAGTACGGGGCCGAAGACCTCCTGGGTGAGGATCTCCGAGCCGAGTGCTGCGCCAGTGATGAGGGTGGGCGCGAAGTAGAAGCCGCCTGCGACCGGCTCGATGCGTTCGCCGCCGAAAGCAACCTCGGCGCCGTCAGCCTTAGCGCGCTCGACGAAGCCTTCGATGCGCTCGAGGTGCACCGGATGGATCTGGGGGCCGAGCTCGGTCGCCTCATCGCGCGGGTCGCCCTGCTGGATGTCGCGAACCTTCTCCGCCAGTCGCTCGGCGAATTCTGCGGCGATTGATTCGTGCACCAGCAGACGCGTGCCCGCCAGGCACACCTGTCCGGCGTTGTCGTACTGCTCAGCCGCGAGTTCGGCAGCCAGACCGAGGTCAGCGTCGTCCATGACGATCGTCGGTGACTTCCCACCGAGCTCGAAGGAGAGGGGGGTGAGGTTTTCGGCGGCGGCACGTGCGACGGCCTTGGCGGTCGGCACCGATCCGGTGAAGGACAGGCGCGCGACACCCGGATGGCTGGCAAGGGCCGCACCGGCCTCGGTGCCTAGGCCCTGTACGACGTTGAAGACGCCCGGCGGCAGTCCGGCTTCGGCAGTGACGTCGGCGAAGAGGCTCGCGGTGAGGGGCGCCCACTCCGGTGGCTTGAGCACCACGGTGTCGCCGGCGGCCAGTGCCGGACCGATGCGCCAGGTCGCCAGCATGAGCGGGGCGTTCCACGGCGTGATGATCCCGGCGACGCCTGCGGGGTCCCAGGAGACGACGTTGGTGTGTCCGCGGGTGTCGAAGTCCGGATGCGATAGGTCGTTGATGGCGTAATCGGCGAAGAAGCGCATGTTCAACGCTACGCGTGGCATGACGCCGCGCCGATGCGAGCGCAGCAGCGAGCCGTTGTCGCGCGTCTCGAGTTGAGCGAACTCTTCGACGCGAGCTTCCACGAGGTCAGCGATGCGGTGCAGGATCTCGCCGCGCCCCTTGGGTCCGAGGCGTGCCCACCCCGGGAACGCCGTACGCGCGGCTGCCACAGCGGCATCGACCTCGGCTGCACCGCCGCGGGCCACCTCACCGAGGACGGCGCCGTCGATGGGGGAGAGGTTGGTGAAGGTCTCGGCCAAGGCCAACCGCTCGCCACCGATCCAGTGGCGCGGGTCCACGCGGACGCCAGCAACCTCGAGGACGTCGTTCATCGGTGGATCCTTCCCGGGCCGTTGGTCATCTGTCCTAGGGCCGCAGCTCCAGTGGGGTCCAGCCGACCTGTGTGAGTGCTCACCAAGGATTGTTCGGACCCTAACGGATTTTCCTGCGCCCCGCCAGAGGTTCCCCCTTCAGCCCCCACACCCGAGTGTCGAGTTGCGGGGGGATTTTGGGGCAATTTCGCCCCGTTACTCGACACTCGGCGCTTGCTGCGGCCTGGTGGAGAGCTTCCGCGCGTACGTCGCGTCGAGGGCGAGGAGGAAGGCACCCTGGATGATGATCGCCAGGCCATCACCTCGACCCATCCGGAACGACGTCCGCTCGGGCAGGACCTCGCCCGCGAGATCGACGCGGGCGGGCTTGGCGTGGAAGGCCACGTGCGCGCCTCCCGCGATGTAGACGACATCGGCAACGGCGTTGGCGATGAGCATGAGTTGCAGGCGGCGACGCTGGACCTCCACCTCGTCTTCGGACAGGTCGCCCCTTCGCGATCGGCTGAGGGTGCCGGCACCGGCGATCAGGCCGTCGATCGCACCCCACATGGCGGTCTGTCGGCCGAAGCGCACCCACTGCCTGCGCCCCGTGCGTCGCCCGAGCAGGGCAATCGCGGTGCCCTTGATGACGCTGCCCACTGCCCAGGCGCCGAGGAGGGTGCTGATCTGTCGCTCGTAGTTCTCCAACTCCTGCTGATTCATATCGTCAGCATGCCACCGGCCGCACTACCCTGCCGGAGTGACTCGACCCCGTATCGCCTTGCTGGGCCGTTTTGCCGAGCACACGTCGGCCACGCGGTACGCCGCGGTGGTGTCCGCGCGCGCACTGCTGGAGACCCTCTGGCTCGCGGGAGCGGAGCCCATCACGCTGCTCCCGGCAGACGGCCCGGACGGAAGGGATTGGGCGACTCGCTTGACCGGCATTGACGGTGTCCTGCTTGCCGGCGGCGCGGATGTCGATCCCCGGCTCTACGGCGAAACTGACATTCACCCGGAGGTGTACGACGTCGATGCTCTGCAGGATGCAGCGGACATCTCGTTGGCGACGTACTGCCTGGAGCAGGGCATTGCGACGCTGGCGGTATGCCGTGGCCTGCACATCGTCAACGTCGCGCGCGGCGGCACACTGGTCCAGCACATGGATGCGCATCACCGGCACGTCGTACATGAGGTCGTCGTCGAGCGTGAGGTGCCCGGGTTTGCGGCGGGTCCTATTGCGGCGTCCTGCTATCACCATCAGTGCGTCGACCGGCTCGGGGAGGGCCTTGAGGTCATAGGCCGCGCCGAGGACGGCACCATCGAGGCGCTCGCGATCGATTCGCCCGGCTGGGCCTTTGCTGTGCAGTGGCATCCGGAGGACACGGCCAAGGACGATCCCCGTCAACTTGAGGTGTTGCAGGCGTTGGTTGCCGCGTCGCGCTAGTCCTCGATCCGATCCACGATCCACTCCGCCATCGCCAGGCTCGACGTCCAGGCGGGCGAGACGGCGTTCAGCACGTGGGTCGAGCGCTCACCCTCGCGCACGACGAAGTCCATCTCGAGCTTGCCGGTCGGCACGTGCAGGAGTTGGGCGCGCACCCCGGGTCGACCGCGCTCGCGGAAGTCCTGCGGCCGCACGCTCGGCACTAGAGCGGACGCCTGATTGACCAGGTAGCGCCGCGAGTACTTCGGAAGTTCGGTGCGCACCAGCCCGGGAACGTCATGATGCGGGCTGCGCGCGAAGCGCGGATACAGGCCAGCGATCTGGGCGCTCTCCCTTGCGTCGAATCCACGCAGGCCGCCGTAGTCCTCTCGCCACAAAGACGGGATCGCGGTCGGTCCGACCTTGGTGCGACCCTGCACCGTCACCGTGAGGTGAACGCCCAGGAACGGATTGCGTGGATCAGGGACTGGATACACGTGTCGCTGCAAAGTGCCCGCAGGCCACGAGGAGTACCAGTACAGCCCCTTGAAGGGGAGCATTCGGTAGTCCTCGCCAACGCCGAACCAGTGCGCGACGGTATCGGCGTACAACCCGGCGGCGTTGATGATGTGCCCGGTGGTGAAGGTCTCATGTTGAGTGCGAACCCAACCGGGGCCAGCTCCTACCGCCGGCAATCCGAGTAGCACCTGCCCGCCGCGTTCGCGTACGCGATCAGCCAATGCGCGCACCACCGCGGCGGGATCGGCCACGGCGGTCGTCGGCGACCACAGCGCACGCTCGTGGGTGCGCGCCAGCGGCTCGAGTTCGCGCAGCCCTGTTTCGTCGATCATCTCCAGGGGTACGCCGTTCGCGACGCCGCGCGCATACAGGTCATCAAGGCGGGGTAGTTGCTCGGCCGAGTTGGTGACGACAACCTTGCCGGTTTCGCGCACGGCCACGCCACGCTCGGCGCAGAAGGCGCGCAGCATCTGGTTGCCCTGACGGGTGAGTTGAGCCTTGAGTGAGTCTGGCGCGTAGTAGAAGCCCGCGTGCAGCACCCCGGAGTTGCGGCCCGAAGCATGGGCGGCGAGCTGCGTCTCCTTGTCGAGGACGATCACCGACGAGCCCGGATGGCGTGCTAACCAGGCGTCAGCGAGAGCAAGGCCCACGATGCCGCCGCCGATGACGACGACGTCGCTGGATGCCATGGCGCCAGAGTAGGGGAGCCCTCCCATCCGCCGAGTGTCGAGTGGCGGGGGGCTTTGGGCCCGCTTTAGCCCCCTTAAACGCCACACGGGGGGGGACACAGTGGCCTGGGTGAGAGCGCGCAGCGCCTCTGCGGCGGTGGGCAGGTCGTCCAGATGTCGCGTCACCGCGCGCTCCTGCTCATTGAACGTCGGGAAGAGCGTGCGCATGAGCTTGCGCCCTGCCACCGTCAGTGAGACCTCGACGAGCCGCCCGTCAGTGGCACTTCGCGCACGCTCGACCAGCCCACGCTTCTCCAAGGTGGTGAGCACGCCGGACAGCGTGGCCTTCGAGATGCCGCACTCGGCCGCGATGACTCGTGTCTCCACGGGTTCCCAGATCCACACGACCCAGAGCACGACGAACGCCGTCCAGGTGAGATCGACCGACGCCAGAACCGTGCGCTCAAGGTGGTTGCGGACCGAACTGGCGGCCCGGAAGAGATTGGAGACCACAGCCATCGCCTCGTAGTCGAGGGTCAGGTCCCTCAGGCGCTCGGTGACCTGGCGCTCGGTCTCAGCGAGGGTGTGGGGGCCAGCCATGGCCAGAAGTGTCGCAGAACCCTTCCGTTCGGCCCCGAACATCTGGCACTATCACTGATAGTTTGGGCCCGAACGATCGGGTCGAAGTACCTGTGGAGGCTCCGTGTCCGTGAAGAACGACGTCACCCTGGCCGACCTCGACCTGTTCGAGGCCGGGCCGCCATGGTCGACCTTCGACGCGCTCCGCAACGAGGACCCGGTGCACTGGGATGTCGAGCCTGCGCCCAATCACGGCTTTTGGTCCATCACCCGCTACCACGACATCGTCGACGTCCTGCGGGACACCGAGACCTTCTCCAGTGAAAAGGGAACGGTCAACCTCGAGGAACTCGACGAGGATCAGATGCGGGTGCGCAAGTCGATGCTCGAGACCGACGGTGAGCGCCATCGCGCACTGCGCAAACTCATGCAGGGTCAGTTCACGCCGCGCGCGCTCGCCGGCTACGAGACCTTCCTGCGCGGGTTGACCGCGTCGACTCTTGATGCGGCGTTCGCCAGGGGTGAATTCGACTTCGTTGCCGACGTCGCAGCGGACTTCCCCATCCGCGTGCTCGCCCGCATGCTCGACGTACCCGACATGGATATCCCGCAGCTCATTGCGTGGGGCAATCGCATGGTGGGCAATACCGATCCCGAGCATGCCGATGTGCTCGCGAGCGATCCGGAGAGCGAGAAGTACCGCATGCTCCCCTTCCGCTCACCCGCTGCCCTGGAGGTGTGGGCGTACGGCGATGAGTTGCGTCGTCAGCGCGAGGGACGAGACGGCACCGACCTGGTGTCCATGCTGGTCAACGAGACGCCGATGGATGGCAAGCCGCTCAGCGAGGACGACTTCCACGCCTACTTCCTGCTGCTCGTGGTGGCGGGCAACGAGACCACGCGGCACACGATCAGTCACACGATGAACAACCTCATCGACCATCCCGATCAGTTGCGCCGACTGCAGGAGGATCCGTCGCTGATTCCGTGGGCGGTCGAGGAGTTCCTGCGCTTTGCCAGCCCCGTCTATCACTTCCGGCGTACGGCGACCCGCGATGTGGAGATGCACGGCACCCAGATCAAGGAAGGGGACAAGGTCGTTACCTGGTTCGCCTCGGGCAATCGTGACGGTGAGGTCTTCCCCGATCCCTATGTCTTCGACGTGACACGCAAGCCCAATGAGCACATGGCCTTCGGGCGAGGTGGCCCGCACATGTGCTTGGGCAACTCGCTGGCCCGCATGGAGATCACGATCATGTTCGAGGACCTCATCTCGCGCATTGACTACGTGGAGCGCACCGGTCCGGTGGAGCGGCTTCGCTCAAACTTCGTTAACGGCATCAAGCGCTTCCCGGTGCGGGTCCAACTGAGATAGTTCGCCTCCCCCCTTGCGCCGAGTGTGGGGGGGGGGGGGGGGCCAAAAAAGAAAATTTGGCCCCCCAAACACCACCGGCGGGGGGGGGGGGGTGGGGTAG
>JAYNIC010000056.1:0-3617 GCA_038108715.1 Candidatus Nanopelagicales bacterium
TACCGGGGGCGTCCCGTCCCCGATCCGTACCGGTGGCTGGAAACCGCGGATGATCCGCGAACGCAGGCCTGGCGCGCAGCCCAGGACGCGCTCATGGCCGACGAACGCGCGGCCTGGCAGTCTCGCGACTCTTTCGCCGATCGCATCGAGGCGCTCATGGGCTCGGGGTCGGTCTCCCCGCCGTACTACCGGGGCGATTGGACCTTCTTCACCCGGCGCGACCCCGGGCAGCAGTTCCCGGTGCTCTATGTCCGCCTCGGCGACGGCGAGCCGCGGGCGCTATTCGATCCGATCGCGATCGACCCGAATGGCCTGACCACGCTGGACTCCTGGCAACCGAGCAAGGAGGGTGACCGGGTCGCCGTTCAGTACTCCATCGGTGGCGACGAGGAGTCCATCCTGGCTGTGATCGACACCGCTTCCGGCCAACGACTTGAGGATGGCATCGACCGCTGCCGCTACTCCCCCGTGGCGTGGTTGGCCGGCGGTCAACAGTTCTACTACGTACGTCGCATCGCCCCAGAGCTCCTTCCTGAGGCGGAGCACCAGTTCCATCGACGCGTATACCTGCACACCGTGGGGACCGACGCGGAGAGCACTGACGTGCTCATCTTCGGCGCTGGCATGACGAAGACGAACTATTACGGCGTCGAAGTGAGCCGGAACGGTCGTTGGCTGCAGGTGTCGGCGAGCGAAGGTACCGAGCCGCGCAACGATCTGTGGATGGCCGATCTCGAGTCGAGTTCAGTTGAGTCACCGGCGTTTCGTCTGATCCAGGGCGACGTCGACGCGCAGACCGGCGTGCACGTCGGACGCAACAACCTCATGTACGTCTCCACCGATCTCGACGCCCCGCGCGGCCGCCTGCTGGTGGCCACACCGGAGGAACTCTTCTCTCATGAGTGGCGCGAACTGCTTCCGGAGGATCCTGAGGCCGTCCTAGAGGGCTACGCCATCTTGGACGGACCGCAGATTATGCGGCCGGTGCTGCTGGTCGCCTGGACTCGCCACGTCGTGAGCGAGCTGACCGTGCACGATCTCGAGACCGGTGAGTTGCTGCGTCGAGTCGATCTGCCTGGTGCGGGCACGGTCGCCGGCCCCCTGGAGCAGCCCAAAGGCGGACCGGTTGCCTGGTTCATCTATACCGACCACACGACAGTGCCGACGGTCTACACCTTCGACGAACGCACCGGCGAGGTTGCCCTGTGGGAGGCGCCTCCGGGCTCTGTGGATGTGCCGAGTGTCCACTCGCAGCAGGTGACCTACACGTCGGCTGATGGCACCGAGGTGCGGATGTTCGTGATCTCGCCGACCACGATGCCGGACCAGCCGCGCCCCACGATCCTCTACGGTTACGGCGGCTTCGGCATTCCCCTGTCACCGGCGTACTCCGCGACGATCCTGTCGTGGGTGGAGGCCGGCGGCGTATGGGCGGTTGCCAATCTGCGCGGCGGTGGTGAGGAGGGTGAGGAGTGGCACCGGGCCGGCATGCTCGGCAACAAGCAGAACGTCTTCGACGACTTCCATGCCGCGGCGCAGTACCTCATCGATAACGGCTGGACCACGTCGGAGCAACTAGCGGTCAACGGCGGCTCGAATGGTGGCCTCCTGGTGGGCGCAGCCATGACGCAACGCCCGGACCTCATGAACGCCGTGATCTGCGCGGCACCCCTGCTCGACATGGTGCGCTACACCATGTCCGAGTTGGGCCCGACCTGGACGGTGGAGTACGGCGACCCGGAAATCCCCGAGCAGTTGGACTGGCTTCTCGGGTACTCCCCGTACCACCGTGTCGCGGAGGGCACGAACTACCCGGCCACGATGTTCGTCTCTTTCGACAGCGATACCCGCACCGATCCCATGCACGCACGCAAGATGTGCGCGGCCGTTCAGCATGCGACGTCGTCGGATCGACCGGTCGTCTTCCGTGGCGAGAGCGAGGTCGGGCACGGCGCCCGGTCCCTGAACCGGTCAGTGGAGGAGGCCGCCGACGTCCTGGCCTTCGCCGCGCACTGGACGGGTATGGAGTAGATATCTCCCGGTTCTTTCGTCACATTGCCGGGCTGAGCCCTGTGATGTGACGAAAGAACGCGCTAGCGGTCGCCGAAGCGGTCGTTCAGGGTCCAAATGAGCAGACCGGCACCCCAGGGTCCGATCACCCAGACCGGCCAGAAGTACGTCGCCCCACCGCCGCTGCTGAGCCAGGTGGCACCCCAGATCACGACCATCATGACCGATACGCCCACCCAGGACGCCCAAGCCGCCTTCACCGCCCTGGCCCCGCGACGACGCTCAACTCCCTCCTCCGACGCCGGAGCAGGCACCGACGGCGCAACTGTCGCCGGCAGATCGGCCGTGATGCGGGCCAGTTCCCCATAGGTCTTCGCCTGCTGCGCCTGCCCGAGACGCTCATCGAACTCCGGCTGGGTCAGCCGGCCCTGCGCGAAGGCCTCGCGCAATTCGCCGATGGTGGCGTCGCGATCGCTGTCGCCGGCGCGCAGATGGGGATCAGGGGTCATCCCCTGAGCGTACCCACGCCGTGCTGCGGACCTGCCCGATCAGCGCAAGGATGGGTAGGTGAGCAGGATCCTGGTGACCGGAGCAACCGGCTACATCGGCGGCCGACTGGTCCCGTTGCTGCTCGACGCCGGACACAGCGTGCGGGTCCTGGCACGGCACCCCGAGCGACTACGGGACCGGTCCTGGTTCGACCGCGTCGAGGTGATCGCGGGCGATGCCGGTGACCCCGCCGCCGTGGGAACCGCCCTCGACGGCGTTGATGTTGCGTACTACCTCCTGCACTCGCTGCAGCGGGGGGATGAGCTTGAGCGCGAGGAGCGCCGAGTCGCCACCGTGTTCGCCGACGGTGCTCGAGCCAATGCTGTCGGACGGATCATCTATCTCGGTGGACTGGCTCCGGCGGATGCCGAACGAGGCGCGAGCGCCCATATGCGATCCCGCGTCGAGGTTGGTCGCATCCTCGCCGGGTCCGGCGTCCCCACTATCGAATTGCGGGCGAGCGTCATCATCGGCTCGGGATCGGCATCATTCGAAATGCTGCGCCGCCTCACCGAACGGCTGCCCGCCATGGTGACCCCGCGATGGGTGCGGCAGCGGACACAACCCATCGCCGTGCGCGACGTCTTGCGCTATCTCGCTCTCGCCGCCGACCTGCCACCGGATGTCTCGGGCATCTTCGACATCGGTGGGCCAGACGTGCTGACGTATGAAGAGATGATGCGCCGGTACGCCGCCGTCGCGGGCCTTGGTCGACGGATCATCTGGCCGATCAACGTCTTGACGCCGAGCCTGTCGAGTCACTGGGTCGGCCTGGTGACACCGGTGCCGAGATCCCTTGCCCGACCTCTCGTCGAGTCGCTGCGACATCCGGCCATTTGCCGCGACGATCGAATCCGCGCGCTTATCCCCGACCCCCCGGAGGGCCTCCTGCCCTTTGACCGAGCCGTCGAACTGGCCCTGGCCCGCGTCCGCGATCGCGACGTGACGACCCGCTGGTCCTCCGCGTCCTACCCGGGCGCGCCCAGTGAGCCGCTCCCATCGGACCCGGACTGGAGCGGCGGAACGATCTACACCGACGTCCGCACAGTCGAGACCAC
>JAYNIC010000056.1:3680-8038 GCA_038108715.1 Candidatus Nanopelagicales bacterium
GCGCTCGGTCGACCGCATCGGCGGCAGCCACGGCTGGAAGTCCGCCCGCCTGCTCTGGGAGATCCGCGGTGCCATGGATCGCGTGGTCGGCGGAGTCGGATTACGGCGCGGCCGCCGTGATCCGGAGCGTTTGCGCGTCGGTGACGCCGTGGACTTCTGGCGGGTGGAGGAGCGGATCCCACCCCACCTCCTTCGGTTGCGGGCCGAGATGAAGATGCCCGGCCTGGCCTGGTTGGAATTCACCATCGACCCCACGGAATCGGGCGCTCGCCTCACCCAGCGAGCCCTTTTCGTCCCCCGCGGCCTCAGCGGTCACGCGTACTGGTGGTCGGTGGCTCCGTTCCACCGATTCGTGTTCCCCGCGATGGCGCGGCACACTGTTGATGAGGCAAAGCGCCTCCCGACCCTTGCGCCCGACCAGCCGACACCTTCGGCCCGGCCGGGCCCCGCCGCCTGAACGACGAGGACATCATGGGATTGATCCGACGCGCTGCATCGCTGGCCTCCGTGCCGGTGAGCACCGGTGCCCGCCTTGCCGGGGCTGCCACGGCCACGGCTCTCGGCGCTGACCGAGACGCGGTCTACGCGAAGGCAACCGCCGCGTCGGTCGAAACCCTCACGTCGGCGCTGGCCAAGGCCCGCGGTCCGGCGTTGAAGTTCGGGCAGGCACTGGCCGTGTTCTCCTCCGCGCTTCCGCCCGAGCAGGCCGCTCAACTCACTGCCCTCACGCGCCTCTACGAGGATGCGAAGCCGCAGCCGATGAAGACAATCGAGAAGCAACTCGCTCAATTGCCCGAGGGTGTGCAGGTGGAGCCGGAGGCAATTGCCGCGGCGAGCCTGGGCCAGGTTCACCGCGGAGTTTGGACCGACGGCACTGCCGTCGCGATCAAGGTTCAGTACGCCGATGCACCGAAGGTCGTCAAGGCCGACATGCTGCAGTTGCGGGCGATGGCTCCGCTCGTCGGGCGTCTCCTCCCCACCCTGGATGTCAAAGCGCTCATCGACGAGCATGCCGAGCGGCTCACCGAGGAACTCGACTACACCCACGAGGCCGACTGGCAAGAACACTTCCGGCGGGCGTGGGAGCCCGAAGGGATCGTCATCCCCCGCGTACTCATGGCCACCAAGACGATCCTCGTGACCGAATGGATCGACGGGACTCCGTTCACGGCGCTGTCCGATGCGCCAGCCCACCGCCGTGATGCCGCCGGTCGAGCCCTCGCCCGCTTCTGCTTCTGGTCACCGCGCCTCGTGGGGGCGACCCACGCCGATCCACATCCGGGCAACTTCCGGCTTCTGGACGACGACCGCCTCGCCGTCCTCGATTTCGGCAGCATCGCCGATGACTCCGGGCTCTTCACGCACCTGTTCGCCCAGACCCTCATCTTGACCACCGAGGGCCGTGACGACGAGGTCCTGCAGGCCTGGCGAGATGCCGGCTTGGTGGCCGAGTCCACCACGACCGCCCAGCTCATCGAGATGCTCGACCCTGATGTGCGGCCGTACTCGCGCGAAGAGTTCACCTTCAGCCGGGAGTGGCTGCAGGGTCGATCCCAACAGTTCCAGGACCCGGTGCAGGCCCTCCAGGGCGCCAGCCGATTGCGGTTCCCACCCGACTATCTGCTGGAGCACCGCGCCGTCATGGGCACCGTCGCTCTGCTGTGCGGCATCGACGCGACCGTCGATTTCCGCACCGTCATCAATGGAGTCGGCGACGAGGTCGCCCACGCCTGAGCACCGCTGCGGCAAAGGGCCAGTCGCCGAGCACCACTGCGTCTCCGCCGGACCAAGGCCATCGGCCGCGATCATCGGGTGCCACCACCTGAAGGGCTGACACCGGATGCCCTTGGGCGGCGTAGACGAGGTGGGCAAGCCACAGGACCTCCGGCTCGTCGACCGGCACGAGCGCCAACTGGCGCGATCCGAAGGACACCCAGCACGGCTCGAGAGTTGCCCCCGCCGCCACCTGCTCGGCCAGGCCGTGCAGGATCAGCTGCTCCCTGGGTAGCCGAGCACCCACCACGATCAACTCGGGGTGACCATGGTGCCGGGTCAGGCCAGCGGTATAGCGGGCATCGAAGTGGGCGCCGTCCACCTCCACGCAGCCTCGGGCAAGCGCCCAGCCCTCGTCACGGATCGTCCGCCGGAGGCGAGCGACCTCGCGCCGTTCGCCGCCTGTCAACGGGGTCAGGCCCATCAGTTTGTCCATGCCACCGGAGGCTAGATCTCCGGTCTGACATCGACCGCGACACAATGGAGGGGTGAGCGATGACAGCGAGATGGCCCAAGACAGCCCCTACGAGCGATTCGGTGGCCACGACTTCTTCACCGCCCTCGTCCACGACTTCTACGTCGGCGTCGCCGGGGACCCCGTCCTGCGCGCGATGTACCCCGAGGAGGATCTCGGCCCTGCCCAAGAGCGCCTGCGCATGTTCCTCGAGCAGTACTGGGGCGGTCCCACGACGTACTCAGACTTGCGTGGGCACCCTCGGCTGCGGATGCGGCACTCCCCCTACCAGGTCAACCTCGACGCCCATGACCGCTGGCTCGAGCACATGGGCGCGGCGGTCAAGGCCCGAGGGATGAAGCCGGAAGACGAAGCCGAACTGTGGGACTACCTGAGTCGAGCGGCGTTCGCCATGGTCAATTCAGACGGATAACCGCGCTAGCGAACCACGCGCAGGGGCCGCTGCCCCGGCGGCACCGTGCGAAGGAAGATCTGACCGCGCACCGTCGTGAACCGCTTCCACCCGGACGTCGTGCACGCGGTGACGCGCGACCCATCGTCGACGAGGAAGCCAAGGCGGCGGGCCGCATGCAATACGCGCAGCGGTAGGCCGCCGAACGTCGGCCGGTCCCACAGTTGCTCGGCGAGCGTCTGCGCATCCGCGACGTAAGGTGATCGCGACTTGAATTCCGCAATCAACTCCTCCACCTGAGGGATCACATCGCCGGCAACGCCCTGGATCGGCAGATGCCAGCCATCCGCGGGGGGCAGTACGGCCAAGGCGGGAGTGGCCCCAGCCGCCTCGACAAGGTCGAGGGTCACCTCGTCCGCTGTGGCGTTGAGGGCCGAACGAGCAGCCGGAAGCGACATCACCACGTCAATTGGTTCACTTACCGGGCTCAGCAGCGGGAGCGCCGCGAAGGCAAGGACCCCCATTGGTGGTGCCGAGTAGATGCCGAGCGCTTGACCTCGGGCGATGAGCCGGTCGCAACCCCCACCGTCCCAAGAGTTCAGTCGATCAAGGTGCGCGGTGAGCAACCGCCCTTCGTGCATGGGGAGGGCCACCTGCGTGGCGGTAGGCATCACGGGAGGTGCCGCCTTACGACCGTCGGGGATGCCATGCCGATTAGCCTGCCGCTCCGCCCGTCGGACGGCAACTCAGGGCCGCGCGGAGGACTATCCGCGAGTGAGTTTGCGGTAGGTCGCGCGGTGCGGCCGTGCCGCCTCGGCGCCGAGCCGGTCCACCTTGTTCTTCTCATAGGACTCAAAGTTGCCCTCGAACCAGAACCACTGTGAGTCACCCTCGTAGGCCAGGATGTGCGTGGCGATGCGGTCAAGGAACCACCGGTCATGCGAGGTGATGACCGCGCATCCCGGGAACTCCAGCAGCGCGTTCTCCAACGAACCGAGCGTCTCCACGTCGAGATCGTTCGTGGGCTCGTCGAGGAGCAGGAGATTGCCGCCCATCTTCAAGGTCAAGGCGAGGTTGAGGCGATTGCGCTCACCACCCGACAGCACGCCGGCCGGTTTTTGCTGGTCCGGGCCCTTGAAGCCGAACGCCGAGACGTACGCGCGCGACGGCATCTCGACATTGCCCACCTTGATCCAGTCCAGGCCGTCCGAAACGACCTCCCAGACATTCTTCTTGGGGTCCAGTCCAGCCCTACTCTGGTCGACGTAAGACAACGTGACGGTCTCGCCCACCTTGATGTCACCACTGGTGGGCAGTTCGTCCTTGTCGTCCGAGCCACCCTGTGCGGCCGCGACGATCATGCGGAACAGAGTGGTCTTGCCCACACCATTGGGACCGATGACGCCGACGATGCCGTTGCGGGGCAGGGTGAAGGACATGTCGTCGATGAGGATGCGATCGCCGAAGGCCTTGGTCAGATGGTCAGCCTCGACAACGACATTGCCGAGGCGAGGCCCCGGGGGAATCTGGATTTCGTCGAAGTCAAGCTTGCGCGTCTTCTCGGCCTCGGCGGCCATCTCCTCGTAGCGATCAAGGCGAGCACGGCTCTTGGTCTGGCGCGCCTTGGCGCTGGACCGGACCCACTCCAACTCGTCCGTCAGACGCTTCTTCAACTTCGCGTCACGCTGTCCTTCGACCTTGAGGCGCGCCGCCTTCTTC
>JAYNIC010000056.1:8048-10285 GCA_038108715.1 Candidatus Nanopelagicales bacterium
CGTAGGGGTAGGCGTGACCGCGGTCAAGCTCGAGGATCCACTGGGCGACGTTGTCCAGGAAGTAGCGATCGTGGGTGATGGCGACAACCGTCCCCGGGTACTTCTCCAGGTGCTGCTCCAGCCACAGCACGCTCTCGGCGTCCAGGTGGTTGGTGGGCTCGTCAAGCAGGAGGAGGTCCGGCTGCTGCAGCAGCAGCTTGCACAGGGCCACGCGTCGCTTCTCGCCACCGGACAACACGGTGATGTCGGCGTCACCGGGCGGGCAGCGCAGCGCGTCCATGGCCTGCTCCAACTGCGAGTCCAGGTCCCAGGCATTGCGGTGGTCGATCTCCTCCTGCAGTTTGCCCATCTCGGCGAGCAGGGCGTCGTAGTCGGCATCAGGATCGGCCATGGCGGCGCTGATCTCGTTGAATCGATCGACCATCGCCTTGGTTTCGGCGACACCTTCCTCCACGTTTTCCAGGACCGACTTGGATTCGTCGAGCGCTGGCTCCTGCATGAGGATGCCAACGGAATAACCCGGTGAGAGGTTGGCGTCGCCGTTCGAGACCTGGTCGACCCCCGCCATGATCTTCAACAGCGAGGACTTGCCCGCGCCGTTGGGGCCCACGACGCCGATCTTGGCGCCGGGCAGGAAGGCCAGCGTGACGTCATCGAGGATGACCTTGTCGCCGTGTGCCTTGCGTGCCTTGCGGAGGGTGTAGATGAACTCGGCCATGGGGCCAGAGCCTAGTTGGCTTGTGCCCGCCGACCGATGCCGCCCATCGGTTCCACCGGCGCGGTCCTGACCCGTTGCTGCACGCCTAGGCGGCCGGCACCTCGGTCTCCGGCATCGGCTCACCCGGTACAGGTTCGAAGGGACTTCCACTGGGGATACCCAGGGCTTCGGAGACCGCGATGTCCTCCTGGCGCGCGACCGGCTCGGTGCGCCGATCCACGGCGCGGGTCGCGCAACGCATCAGGTCCGGGCCCACATTGGTCGCCTCGATCTCAAAGAAGGTACGTCGCTCGGTGCGGCCCCCCTCCACCTCGATGTCTCGTTCACGCGAGCGCAGGCGTCCGGTAACGATCACCGGTGATCCCTTGCCGAGGGAATCGCACACGTTCTCGGCGAGCCGACGCCAGCAGGAGACCTCGATGAAGGTCGCGCCGTTGTCCTTCCATTCACCGGTTTCCACATCGCGGTAGGAGTGGTTGTGTGCAAGTCGGAAGCGCGTGTAACTCAAGGTGCCAGAGTTCCGCAGTTTGGGCGGGTAGACGACATTGCCGGTAATGGTGATCTCGTTCATGGATCCTCCTCGGACGGGCCGCACGGGCCAGGTGGCACGACCTTGCGGGCCCGACTTGTGGCCACCAAAGGGCCACTGCTCATCCTGGGGATAGCGCGGGGGTCCCATACCTGTGGATGTCCGGTGCCAGAATGTCCAGCACGGCGCCCGTAGCTCAACGGATAGAGCAACCGGTTTCTACCCGGTCGGTTGGGGGTTCGATTCCCTCCGGGCGCGCGATGGAACCGCCTGGTTCCCACACTGGGCATACTTCGACCTCAAGGCCATGCTTCACCCCTTACCGTTGGAGGCTCCTATGGCGCATGATCACGATCACCCGCCCGGCCACATGCACCTTGAGGACCCCGACGCCAACGTCGCAGCTATCGTCGCCGACCTGGAGTACTTCCGTCGCAAGCGTCTGGAGTCGCGACTCCTCTACATGGCGCGCCGCGGCTACCTGCCCCTGCCGGACCTGCTCCGCGCGGCCCAAAATCTCGCGCCCGTCGATGCCTCGGCTCCCGAGCCAGATCTCGATGACCGCATCAAAGCACTGCAGGATCGCCTCAACTCGGTGGTCATCGGGATCCTTTCCCTGCAGGTGCCGATCCGCAGCGCCGACATCGCCATCGAGGACACCCGACTCGAGCGCGGTGACTACGACGAGCGATTCCGCCTCGCGAAGCGGACCTACCCCGAGCCTCTGCTGGAGCGGATCACCGCCGTCGAGGAGGCCCTGGCAGATTGTGAACTGCTCATTCGGGCCGCACAGAGCGCTCTCATCACACGTGGAGAGGTCGCGGAAGGAGCGTTCGAGCAGCGCGTCACGTCGCTTGCCTCCATCGGCTGGCGTAACGGCGCCCGCATCGTGGCACGCACCTGGGTGGATCCGGACTTCCGCGCCCGACTGCTCACCCAGGGGCGCGAGACCGTTCGTGAGCTGGATATCCCACCCGGCAAGCTCGGGAT
>JAYNIC010000056.1:10295-11271 GCA_038108715.1 Candidatus Nanopelagicales bacterium
GAACACGCCCGACGTCCACAACGTCGTCGTCTGCACGCTGTGCTCCTGCTACCCGCATGATCTGCTCGGCAATCCGCCGTGGTGGTACCGCACCGACGGCTACAAGGAACGCGTCCTCACTGATCCTCGCGGCATGCTGGCCACGGCATTCGGCCTGGACGTGCCCGATGGCGTGGAGATTCGCGTTCATGACTCGACGTCGGATGTGCGCTGGATGGTGATCCCGCAGCGCCCTCCGGGCACCGAGGGTCTCGCCGAGGAGGAACTCGCCGAACTCGTCACCCCCGAGTCGCTTGTCGGTACGGCGCTCGCCGGCCAGCGCGCACAGAGCGAGGAAGCCGTGGCTCGCGGCCTCGATGGGGTCATGCCATGACAGGTCGCTTTGCTGTTGGGGACCGAGTACGAGTACGGCACACCGCCGAACCGGAGACGATCAATCCCCGCACGCCGTCGTACGCCAAGGGCGTCACCGGCACGATCATCGCAGCCTACGGAGTCGTCGCCAACCCGCTCGACCACCATCAGCCCTACCTGCCGCTCTACACGCTGCGCTTCCAGGGCAGCGACTTCGCCTCACGCGACGCCTCGCATGTCGTCATCGCGGAGATCCACGAGGAGTGGCTCGAGCCCGCTTGACCGCAAGCCGAGACCGGCTTAGGCCTGAGTCAACTCCGCGGCACCGAAGGACACGGCAAAGCGGGCACACCAGATGGAGATGGACGAGTAGTTCGCGAGATCGACATCAGCCGGGATCTTGTAGTTCTGGTTGCCGACGTTGCCTTTGAGCGCGCCGAGATTGACGTATCGACCATCGTCGAAGACTCCCCAGCCATCAATGCCATCAATCACCGGAGCGTCGGTCAGCCACACCTGCAGGTCTGGGCCGTCGCTGGTGTCGAGATCCTGAATGCGCAGCACGCGAGTGCCGTCGGGAAGCTCCAGGATCACGGCCACCCCCGATGTCCCGTGCTCGTGT
>JAYNIC010000057.1:0-5348 GCA_038108715.1 Candidatus Nanopelagicales bacterium
TCGACCAGGTCATCGACGCCGTCCTGGCAGGCGTCCTAGGACTCGGCGCGATCATCATTCTCACCCGTCACCGGAAAGCGTCGGCGAAGCCGGGACGAGTTCAGGCCCTCCTGGGCAGCAATCGCTCCCTGGTGTTCCTCGGTCTGGGCGCTGCTGCCATGGCCCTGAATGCCTCGACGCTCGTCATCGTGCTGGCGGGCAGTCACCACATCACCATGAGCGGTGCTCCACTTGACGCAAAAGTCCTCGCAGCCTTCCTGCTCTTGGCTGGAGCAGTGCTTCCCCTGGTGATTCCCCCTTTGCTCGTGACCGTCAGCGGCACTCGTGCCGATGCATTTCTCCATCGACTCAATACCTTCACGACCGCGCATCAGCGTGCGATCAACGCGACGGTTCTCGCGGCCCTCGCGGTCCTCCTCGCATGGAAGGCGCTCCGAGGCAGCTGAGCGTGACGGTATGCGGACACGTGTCGCACCTACGTCGCAGTGTGACGGAGTGGCGATATTCGTTCGTGACCGTGGAATCGTGAGGGGGGACGACCGAGGAGGTTTTCATGCCGACGTTTCTCGTATCTGGTTCCTACACCCCTGAGGGTGTTCGCGGTGTCGCCGCGGAGGGTGCGGCTTCCCGACAGCAGGTCATCGCGGGACTCGCCCAGCACCTCGGCGGCGAGTTGGTGGCAGCGTATTGGACCACCGGTGGACCAGACCACTTCCACGTCATCGTCACGGCCCCGGCAGGATCCGATCTTGCCGCCCTCTGGCTCACCGTCGATGGGTCGGGTGGAGCCCGAGTCAACTCGGTCACCGAACTCCTCACCGCTGCGGAGTTGGATGCCGCCCGTGCGAAAACACCCGGGTACCGAGCCCCGGGTCAGTAGATAGCGATGACATGGGTCGCTCGACTCATGTCTCCCACCACGATGGCGTCGTTCAATGAATGAGAGGAATGTTGCTGATGAATTCAGAGCGCACACAGGATCATGGGATCTTCTGGGCGGCCATGCGCCAGCGCGACCTATTAGTCGGGTTTGCCATCTTCGTCGCCGCGAATGTTCTACTCCTTGGCATAGTCGTCCTTGGTCAAGGCACTCTGGGCCATGACGGATCACACGACGCCAAAGTGGCGTTCGCTGTTATTGCCGTCGCGCTAAATCTGCTGATCTGGCTGTGGAATGACGCCGGAATCAAGGATGTGGCGGCCTCGAACAAGGACCTCGAGGACGATGACCGGCAACTGGCAATCGCCCAGGAGTTCCTGAAGGCACCGTGGGCCTTCTATCGAGCCATCGTCCTCATCGTTACGGTTCTCGTCGCGGGCTCGCTGGTCTACGCCGTCTTCTGGTGACCCCTTATGGGTCTACGCCCAGCAACTCAGTCACCGAATTCCTCACCGACGCTAGCCGACCGGCACGACCTCGACCTTCTTCGCAAGCGAGTTGAGGTGGTGGATCACAAGCAGACGCGGGTTGTCCCCCGCTGATGCGGGATCCAACGTGACCGTCAGTTTCGTGCCCCTCTTCGAAGGTGTTGGTACCAGGCCAGAGTTGGCGAAGGCCGTCAGCGGAGGACTCGCCAGATCGATGCGCAGGGGGACCCGCGGGTAGCCGATGGCGTCGATGGTCTGGCCGGATTGCGCCGTGGTCTCGATCCAGTACGACACCGTCGTGTTGCCGGGTGAGATGTACGGCGTGAGTGGATTGCCGTCGGCGTCCACGGGATGTGCCAGGTCAGACAACGTGATGGGCAGAACCATCGCATTGGAGTGCATGCGCGCGGTGTCCTTGTCTCCGGCGAGGTCGTTGATGTCGCGCAGACTGACGATGTTGAGCAGATCCTCAGCCCGCAGGCTGATCGCAACGGACACGAATCCATCGGGTCCGTCCGAGGAATTGATGACGAGGAGGTCCGGCGTGCCGTCGTTGTCGGTGTCGAGGAAGATCACGAAGACGACCGGACCCGCGGGGGTGCGCCACGGCTTCCACGTGGTGACCGCGATGTATGCCGTACCCGAGGTGTCGGGGTCGAGCGGGTCGCCACCGGACTGTCGGATCACCCGCGCATCGGAGGTGATGCCGACGTGGCGCAGGTCCGCCGACGCTTCGTCGGGCGTGTTGACACAACCGGTCGAGATCCCCGGTACGCACGCGGGCAGTTGCGGGCTGTCGGCGACCAACTGCAGGGCCGACACGCGTGAGCGTTCACGCTCGTAGGTGGCGCTCCCACTGGTGTCCACGCCGGTGCCTGTGAGTGTGAGCGTCCCCGACTTCAATGACCCGGCACCGGTCACGGTGACCGGCTTGCTGGACAGTGTGGAAGCCGGCCGCGGCGCACTGAAGACCGGCACGCGGAGGCTCGGGGAGCCATCGTTGGGCGTGGCCTTTACCAGACCGCTGGAAACGGTGAGGAAGTCCCGCATGGGTGTCCCCTCGCCGAGGGGATACAGCGCGACGGTCGGATCGGCGCGGTGGATCAGCTTCGCGGGGTCTAGGTCCAACATCACGGTGACAGTCTTCGACTGGCCCGGCTTGAGTGCCACGGAAGTCGGTGACACCGAATACGTCGCCCCCGGCACCTTGTTGATCATGTCGATCGACATGGCGTAGGTGACCGAACCTCCAGACGAGCGCATGTCGGCGATTCGGAGGGTCTTGGACCTGCTCGTTGCCTTGGTCACATTGAGGACCCCGAAGGAGACGCTTACCGCGACAGGATCGTCCGCCGGGACGTAAATGGCTTGTGTCCTTGTGGCAGCGAGAGCATCGATGCGACCTGATCCAGCACGCATCACGTCGTAGCGTGGGCCGCTTCGCGCCGGGTCGAGGAAGAGATCGTGGCTAGCGGTATTCATGATCGCGGCCTTGATGTCTGGCGCGTTCCACGTGGGATGGCTCTGGCGCACCAGCGCGGCCAGCCCGGCGGTCACCGGAGCAGCCATGGACGTACCGCTATAGGAGATGCCCTGATCCCCGGTGCCGACTGCGGCGCTAAAAATCGAGGTGCCGGGTGCGCTCACATCCGGCTTGACGTTGCCGGCCAATGCCGTACCGCGTGAAGTGAAGTCGGCCAGCATGTCCGTAGGGTCGTCCTCGCCAGTGACGGTGATGCGCTGCGTGTTCCTGAAGCTATCCGAAAGCGTCACGGTAACGGTGCTGCCCGCGGAGAGTGCCTGGTGAACAGAACGCGTTCCAGAGTCATTGCTCAAGACGACGGGGATGGACTCAGCACCGTAGATACCCACATCCAGCATTGCTTGCGAGGATCCCAGAATCGCGCCCACGGCACCGGCCGCCGCGGCATTGTCCGAGCGGCTCGCCGAACCGCAACGTCGAGTTGCGTCGTTCGAATCCCACTGCAGGAGGACGATATTCCCCGCGACAGCATTAGCGTCAGCACTGCTGAAGGGATCGCACCCATCGGTGTTGTTTTCGCTGCTCGGCTCGCTGTTCCAGTCACCGATCTCCACCGCGCCCGCCGTGACCGGCTTGCTGCCGCTCCATGTGTACGACTGAGAGAACAAGGCGCCGTACTCCGTGCTGGTCTCGGCAACCGTGACCTCGAAACCGTCGATGATCTGGGCATTGTCCTGACTGGCGGCAACGGACAGAACCTTGACGGCGTCACCAGGGGCTCCGGTGATCTCATAGACATCACCGGAGTTGCCGGCCGAGGCGATGACGGCGGCCCCGACGTCGACGAGGTTGTTGGAGGCCACCGAGTCGGGGTCGTCCGGTGATCCGTAGTCGGCACCGAGGGACATATTGACGACATCGAGGTGATCGCTGAGGTCACCGTCGCCGTTCGGGTCAGCGGCCCACTCCAGGGCCGGGATGACCAGGTCCGTCGAGCCCTCGCAGCCGAAGACCTTCAGTGCGTACAGCGTGGCTGCCGGTGCGACTCCGGGGCCGATCTCCATCGTCGCGAACGGCGTCTGCTCATTCCACGGCCCGCGGTAGGTGGTGCCATCGGCAGCGACGCCGTACCCGGCGGCACTCCCCGCTACGTGAGTGCCGTGACCGCCGCAGTCGAGCGGGTTGTTATCCGGCGCCGGGTCGTTGATCCCGTCGTAGGCGTTGCCGGCGAAGTCATAGCCACCGGCGATCTTCGCCGGATCAGGGTAGGTCGGATCCCCTCCGGCGTCCTTGTCGGCAAGAGCGCTGTTGTATGCCGCTACGGTTCCGGGGCCGCCGAAGTCAGCGTGCGTGTAGTCGATACCGGTGTCGATGATGCCGATCGTGACGCCCTCGCCGGTGAAACCGGTATCGACCCAGGTCTGGGGTGCGGAGATCAAAGGAACGGCGGCGAAGTTGTCGCGCTGCTTCGGCACGAGCCGATGGACGGCCTTCACGCCTTGGATAGAGGCGAGTCGCTCGACGTCGGAGGCAGCGGCGCGGACGGCAACACCGGCGTACACGGTGGTCGCGGAGTAAATCTCCGTCGCTGATCCGAGTTGTGCGCGCACGATCGCCTGCGCACGTTCGACGCGGGCGATGGCCGCCCGTGTGCTGCTTCGGGCGTTGCGCGGGTTGGGCGCGGAGGAGTAGGCGACCGACGCTGGTGGAGCGTCAAGCTCAAGCATCACCGCGATATCGCCACGTGATCCGGAGAGGACGGCGCGGGCGGCCGCCTGAATCGCTGCTGTTCGATCCGGGGTCCCCGAGGTGTCCGTAATCGGTGAGGTCATCGCCCAGGCGCTCGCTGGCGCCACAGCGAGCAGGACGCTGAGTGTGGCGCCGAGCGGGATGATGCGACGCACCATGGGACACCTCCGTGTGTTGCTGGACACAGTAGGAGCGCGGATGCCCCCGTGCAGGAGCTATGCCACGATCGTGATGTGACCGCAGCCGAAGCCGCGCGCGCCGAGCGCCTTGCCCTGTCCGATCTCCTCCTGGCCGTAGGGCCTGATGCGCCGACACTGTGTGAAGGGTGGACAACCCGTGACCTCACCGCCCATCTGGTGATCCGGGAAGGACGTCCGGACGCGGCTCTCGGCATTCTGGGCGGTCCCCTGGCCCGGCATACCGACTCCGTGCAGTCCGCGACGGCACAGCGCCCCTGGAGTGAGTTGGTCGCGACCGTGCGGAGCGGACCGCCTCGGCTGTCGGTGTTCTCGCTCCCCGGGATGGACGGGACGGCCAACCTGCTGGAGTTCGCTATTCATCACGAGGATGTGCGGCGCGCCACCGAGGGCTGGGAGCCGCGCATCCTGCCCGCGGGTGAGCAGGACGCGATCTGGTCCCGGCTCCGGGCGATGTCGAAGCTGCTGGTGCGCCGCAGCCCGGTCGGTGTTGTCCTCCAACGTTCCGACTCCGGGCAGCGCGTCGTGGCCAAGAAGGGTCAGCCCGCGGT
>JAYNIC010000057.1:5358-6827 GCA_038108715.1 Candidatus Nanopelagicales bacterium
GCTCTATGGGCGTCGCCAGTGCCGGGTTGAGATCGTCGGCGATCCCGAGGCCGTGGCGCGCTTCGAGTCCGCTAAGTTCGGCGTCTAACGCCCTTGCACAAGGGTGCGAAGATGGTGGCCAAGATCTCGCATACGCTCCAGCGCGGCATCACGCGCGTCGTCGGTGCTGTTCCATTCCGCGAGGGCGGCGTAGGCGAACCAGTGATCCGGCCCCCGAAGAACTCCGACGTCGGCGCGGATCGTCGTGTCCGTCCCCGTCTTGTTCCACAGCAGTACTCCGCGATCGGGTGTGACGTGGGCCAGGGGGTCAAGGCCGAACGCCGAACCGACCATGGACAGGTCAACCCCGGTCAGCAGCCAGGAGCGCACCGTCGCGGCAGCCTTTGACGTGGTTCCGGCCAGTTCGATACGACGTGCGGCCTCGGCGAGTTCGTCGGCGCGACCAATTGATGGTGCCGGTGGATGTTCCGCTGTTCGTACCTCGCGAATCCGGTCGGCGAGTCGGGACTGCTGGCAGCCCAGCGCTTGCGCAGCTTGTGCAACCGCGTCCGGCCCGACCACATCGAGCAGCGCGTTGGCGGCAAGGTTGTCGCTCACGGATGCGACGAGGACCGCGGCATCGCTCAGGCTTAACTCGTCCACGTCGAGGTGCTGCCACAGGCCCGAATCTTGGACAGCCTCCGTTGGCCGCCCGACCCGGTCGCTCATCGCGAGTGTCCCGGTGGCCACGGCATCAGCGACGGCGTAGAGGAGGAAGAGCTTGCCGATGCTGGCGGTGGACTGGACCCTTCCCGCGTCCTCGGCGTGGACGACCTGGCCTGTCTCGTCCAGCACGCAGCAACTCCACCGAGGGCCCACAGCGCGAGCGTAGGTCACCCGCAGGCCCAAACCACAGGGGTGCGACGGGGGGGAGTGGGAGTAACGTCGCCGCCATGCCACTCGTAGCCGGGGTCGACTCCTCCACCCAGTCCGTCAAGGTCGTCGTGCGGGACGCCGAGTCCGGTGAGTTCGTCCGAGAAGCCCGGGGCACCCACCCGGACGGCACCGAGGTGCATCCCGACCACTGGTGGTCCGCTCTTGAAGGCGCACTCGACGGTGAGCTCGACGGCGTCGAAGCACTCGGTGTCGGAGCTCAGCAGCACGGCATGGTGACGATCGACGATGACGGTGAAGTCGTGCGCCCCGCGCTGCTGTGGAACGACACCCGCTCGGCACAGGCGGCGGCGGACCTCGTCGATGAACTGGGTGGTCCCCGGGCCTGGGCCGATGCCGTTGGCAGTGTCCCTGTCGCGGCATTTACCGTGTCGAAGGTGCGCTGGTTGGCCCGGCATGAGCCTGAATTAGCCGCGCGTGTCAGCCGCATCCTGCTGCCGCACGACTGGCTGACCTGGAGCTTGGCCGGCCGTCCAGATGAGGCGACCACCGACCGAGGTGATGCATCGGGCACCGGCTACTGGTCACCTAAGGAC
>JAYNIC010000057.1:6837-11015 GCA_038108715.1 Candidatus Nanopelagicales bacterium
CGCGCTCGGCCGTGTGGTCGACGTACCGCGGGTGGCCGCACCGAGCGAGATCGTCGGGGAGATGCGCGGGGGGATCGCCCTGTCTCCGGGCACCGGCGACAACATGGGCGCCGCCCTCGGTGTCGGGGCACTTCCCGGCGATGTGGTGGTTTCGCTCGGCACGTCGGGCACAGCTTTCGCGGTAGCTGACCAACCCACGGCGGATCCGAGCGGCGAGGTGGCCGGATTCGCTGATGCGACGGGCCGCTTCCTCCCGCTTGTCTGCACGTTGAACGCCGCACGAGTCATCACCGCGACGGCTGACATGCTGGGCGTTGACCTCGGGGAACTCACGACGCTTGCACTGTCGGCCGAGCCGGGGAGCGCTGGCCTGGTGCTCCTGCCCTACCTTGACGGCGAACGCACACCCAACCTGCCAAACGCCACGGGCACGCTCGTGGGTATGACGCGACAGGCGATGACTCCGGCGAATCTCGCGCGCGCAGCCGTCGAGGGCATGCTGTGCGGTCTCGCCGATGCGGTCGATGCACTGCGTGCTCAGGGTGTGCACCCCCGCAGGCTGTTGCTCGTCGGGGGCGCCGCGGCCAACCCGGCGGTGCAGCAGGTGGCCCGGACCCTGGTGGATATCCCCGTCGTCGTACCCGCCCCTGGTGAGTACGTCGCTGACGGCGCCGCGCGACAGGCAGCCTGGGCCCTACTCGGCGGCCCGACCCCGCCCGCGTGGGCCAGCGCCGGGCAGGTTGAGTTTGACCCCACCCCCGTTCCGGCGGTCCGGGAGGCGTACGCGGCCGCCCGTGAGCAGGTCCACGGGGGCTAGTCGCCCGCTGACGCCTCTCCTCCTCGCCGCGGGAAAAGTGGACGGAGGCTGAACCAGACGTGATGAATTCGTTACCGATCCGCGAAGGATTAGGACTTGCGCCGATGTGATCTAGGACATATGTTCTCGCTCACAACAATTTCATTCGGCCTTGCGCTGAATGGGAAATTCGACGTCCGGGAGCTCGCGTGAGCGCATACGCACCTTCGCCGCAGGACCGATTCGCATTCGGGCTGTGGACGATCGGTCACCCTGGGCGCGACCCCTTCGGTGACGCCACTCGGCCGCCGATCGCTCCCGCCGACTTCGTGCGCGGCCTCGCCGACATCGGTGCGTGGGGCGTGAGCTTCCACGACGACGATTTGATGTCGTTTGGCGCACCCGAGTCGCAGCGCCGGGCCGAGCTCGACACCTTCATCAAGGCTCTCGACGAGACCGGCATCGTCTGCTCGATGGCCACCACCAACCTCTTCTGGCACCCTATGTTCAAGGATGGCGCCTTCACCTCCAACGACCGCGAGGTACGCCGCCTTGCCATCGCTAAGACGATGCGCAACCTCGACGTCGCCGCCGAACTCGGCGCACCGACGTACGTCTTCTGGGGTGGCCGTGAAGGAGTGGAGTCAGCCGCGTCGAAGACCCCTGCGGATGCGCTCGACCGCTACCGCGAGGCACTGGACTTCCTGGCCGGCTACGTCAAGGACAAGGGCTACGACATTCGTTTCGCCATCGAGCCCAAGCCGAACGAGCCGCGCGGCGACACCTTCCTGCCGACCGTCGGTCACGCCTTAGCCTTCATCGAGACCCTCGACAACTCCGAGATGGTTGGCCTCAACCCCGAGGTTGCCCACGAGACCATGGCCGGATTGAGCTTCTACCAGGGTGTGGCCCAAGCGATTTGGCAGAACAAGCTCTTCCACATTGACCTCAACGACCAGAAGATTGGTCGTTACGACCAAGATCTCCGCTTCGGTTCAGAAGGCATCAAGGACGACTTCTTCCTCGTCCGGCTGCTAGAAAACTCCGGGTACGCCGGCCCCAAGCACTTTGACGCCCGGCCCTACCGCAACGAGGGTGCCGATGGCATCTGGGACTTCGCGCGCGGCTGCATGCGCACCTACCTGATGTTCCGCGAGCGGGCCAAGGCCTTCGACAACGATCCGAAGGTCAAGGAAGCGTTCGCGGACGCTGGAGTCCCCGAACTCGCCGAACCCACCGTCGGCCCGTACTCACGGCAGGCGGCCCAAGCGCTGCTCGATGAGCAGCACGACCCACAAGCCCTGGCCAGTCGCGGCTATCGCAACGAGCAACTGGACCAGTTGGTGATCGATCACATTCTCGGTGTCTAGCCGGGAGCGATCACCCGCACCACACAACAGAAGCAGTTCCATGGCAAGGCAGGGAGACGCCCTGCTGAGAAAGGACACGAATGTCCAAGCGCATCATCGGGGCCGTTGCCGCACTCGCGGCCACCGGCCTTCTCCTGGCTGCCTGTGGTGGCAGCGACAGCGGCGGCGATTCCTCTTCGAGTGCCGCTCCCGACAGCTCGGCTACTCAGGTTCCGCCCACCGGCGGCAAGGTCGGCGTCATCCTTCCGGACGCAGCATCCTCTGCTCGCTGGGAGACCGCGGACCGTCCGTTCCTCGAGGCGGCGTTCAACGCTGCTGGCGTCGAGTACGACATCCAGAACGCCAATGGTGACAAGGCGAAGTTCGCCACTATCGCGGATCAGATGCTCAACTCGGGCGTTCAGGTTCTTATGCTGGTCAACCTCGACAGCCCTTCGGCTGCCGCGGTGATCAAGAAGGCCAATGACCAGGGTGTTCCGACGATTGATTACGACCGTCTCACCTTGGCCGGCAACGCCAACTACTACGTGTCCTTCGACAACGTCGCGGTCGGCACCAAGATCGGTGAGGGCCTCGTGACCTGCATGCAGGCCAATGGCAACAGCTCCGGCCCGGTGGCCCTGCTCAATGGCTCGCCGACCGATAACAACGCCACCCTCTTCAAGGAGGGCTACGAGACGGTCCTCAAGGGCGCTGGCTACACCATCGCCGCGGACCAGAGCGTTCCGGACTGGGATAACACCAAGGCCGGCACGATCTTCGAGCAGATGTACACCGAGGTCGGCGGCGACCTCATCGGTGTCGCTGCCGCGAACGATGGTCTCGGTGGCGCTGCCATCGCGGTCCTCGAGCGCAACGGTGTCGCGGGCCAGGTCCCGGTCACCGGTCAGGATGCGACCGATGAGGGTCTGCAGCGCGTCCTCCTCGGCACCCAGTGCATGACCGTCTACAAGGCCGTCAAGGCAGAGGCCGATGCCGCAGCTCAGCTCGCCATCGATCTCATTCAGGGCAACATCCCGGCCGCCGACGCTCTGGCCGACAAGACCGTGACCGACACCGAGACCGGTGCCGAGGTTAAGTCAGTGCTGCTCGTCCCGGTCTCGATCTTCCCTGAGAACGTGAAGGACGTCATCGCCGACGGCTTCACGACGTATGACCGGGTCTGCACCACGCCCGCGATCCAGGAGAAGTGCGCGGAGTACGGCATCAACCCCTGACCCCAGGGTTAGTTGCCTAGCAAGGCAATGACGCGTGGGGGCGGGTCGAATTCGAACCCGCCCCCACGTCATTCCTGGCAAACTCCTTCCCAGTCCACCCAGTCATCATTCATCGACACGGCACCTGCGAGGTCTCATGGCGAACGACACGCCCCTTCTCTCCCTCCGGGGTATCAACAAGAGTTTCGGTCCCGTGCAGGTCCTGCGGAATGTCGATCTTGACGTTCGCGCCGGGAGAGTCACCGCTCTCGTAGGTGACAACGGTGCCGGCAAGTCCACTCTCATCAAGGCGATTGCCGGTATCCATCCATTCGATAGCGGGCAGGTCACCTTCGAGGGCAAACCGGTGACGATCCACGGGCCCAAGCAGGCCAACGACCTCGGTATCGAGGTCGTCTACCAGGATCTCGCGCTCTGCGACAACCTCGATGTCGTGCACAACATGTTCCTCGGCCGCGAGGTTAAGTCCGGCGTCACCTTGAACGAGACGACCATGGAGAAGCGTGCGGGAGAGACCCTCAGCGGCCTCAGTGTCCGCACCCTTAAGTCGCTGCGCCAGCAGGTATCCAGCCTCTCCGGTGGTCAGCGCCAGACTGTCGCCATTGCCCGGGCCGTGCTGTGGAACTCAAAGCTCGTCATCCTGGACGAGCCGACCGCGGCTCTCGGAGTGGCCCAGACCGAGCAGGTCCTCAACCTCGTACGCCGGCTGGCCGACAACGGCCTCGGCGTCATCCTCATCTCGCACAACATGAACGATGTCCAAGCGGTGGCCGATGACATCGCCTGCCTCTATCT
>JAYNIC010000058.1:0-5914 GCA_038108715.1 Candidatus Nanopelagicales bacterium
ATCAACGTGATCGTCGAGATCGACCGCTGCGGTTCCCTCCTCGTCGGAGTAGCCAAAGACGCCGACCGCATCCAGCTCGGCCCTCTCCAAGAAATCGGTAAGGATCTCCAGGTCCGCCTCAGTTTCACCGGGAAAGCCCACGATGACATTGGTGCGAATGCCGCCATGCGGTGCCCGGGCGCGGATTGCCTCGACCAGAGCCAGGAAGTCGTCGGCACCGCCAAAGCGACGCATGCGTCGCAGCACCGTGGGGCTCGCATGCTGGAAGGACAGATCGAAGTACGGCGCGACGCCGGGGGTGCCAGCAATGACCTCGACGAGTCCGGGCCGCATCTCGGCTGGCTGGAGGTAGTTGACTCGCGCTCGCACGACGCCCGGCAGCTTGCCCAGCGTCGGCAGCAGGCGCTCGAGCATGCGGATATCTCCGAGATCCTTGCCGTAGGAAGTGGAGTTCTCGCTCACCAGCACCATCTCGCGCACGCCCGCATTGGCGAGATCGACGACCTCGCCAATAACGTCCTCCGGCAGGCGGCTGACGAAGGATCCACGAAAGGATGGGATGGCGCAGAAGGTGCAGCGCCGGTCACATCCGGAGGCGAGCTTGACCGGCATGACCGGACCCGTCGGCGTCCGCGGAAGGCGTGCGTGACCTGGAGCGTTCTCCCCGGTGCGCTCGACCGGCGAGATGGGCAGCAACTGCCGTCGATCGCGCGGTGTGTGCGGCGACAGATACTCCCCCGCCGCAACCCGACGCACGCGATCGGCAATTTCGGGGTAGTCGTCGAAGCTCAAGATCGCTGCAGCTTCGGGCAGGGCCTCGGCGAGTTCCTCGCCGTACCGCTCGGCAAGACAGCCGGCCGCCACGACCTTGGCCCCGGAGTCGGCCGCGGCGAGGAGAGTGTCGATGGAGTCCTTCTTGGCGGTGGCGATGAAACCGCAGGTATTCACGACGACGACGTCAGCATCCGCAGGATCGTCTAGCACCGCGACCCCGTCGCCAGCGAGGCGAGCACCGATCTCATCAGCATCGACGTCGTTGCGCGCGCAACCAAGACGGACAATTGCCACACGCGGCGCCGATAGCTGCGTATCCGCCATATCCCCACCCTAGGGCGCCGATCCTCTCCACACCGTTGTGGGTTGTGGTCGTGATCTCCTCGCGTTGTCGAGCCCAAACCACATGGGTTCGAATTCGTGGGGTCAGCCGCCGCGTACGTCGATAAGGAAGCCCGGCAGATCGTCGGCCGCAAGGAGCACCTCGCGCGCCTTCGAACCCTCACTGGGGCCCACGACACCGCGCGACTCCAGCAGATCCATGAGTCGGCCGGCCTTGGCGAAACCCACCCGCAGTTTGCGCTGCAGCATGGACGTCGAACCGAACTGGGTGGAGACGACAAGCTCGGCGGCCTGGCATAGCAGGTCGAGGTCATCGCCGATGTCCTCATCAATCTGCTTGCCGGAGTTGACCGAAGCCGTGACGTCGTCACGGTAGTCGGGGTCGGCCTGCTCGCGGGTGTAACGCACCAGGGCCCGGATCTCGGACTCCGATACGAAAGCGCCCTGGATACGAACCGCCTTGCTCGCCCCCATCGGCAGGAAGAGACCGTCGCCCTGCCCGACAAGCTTCTCCGCACCGGGCTGATCGAGGATGACTCGACTGTCTGCGAGGGAGGAGGTCGCGAACGCCAGACGGCTGGGCACGTTGGCCTTGATCAGGCCGGTGACGACGTCGACGCTCGGTCGCTGAGTGGCGAGCACCAGGTGGATGCCGGCGGCGCGGGCCAATTGCGTGATGCGTACGACGCTGTCTTCGACGTCACGTGGCGCCACCATCATCAAGTCGGCAAGCTCGTCGACGATGACCAGCAGGTAGGGGTACGGCTTGAGCACGCGCTCGCTGCCCAACGGCGGCGTGAGTTTGCCCGAGCGGACAGCCTTATTGAAGTCGTCGATGTGCCGGAAGCCGAACTGCGCGAGGTCGTCGTAGCGGGTGTCCATCTCCTTGACGACCCACTGCAGTGCGTCCGCTGCCTTCTTGGGATTGGTGATGATCGGCGTGATGAGGTGCGGGATCCCCTCGTACGCCGTCAACTCCACGCGCTTGGGGTCGACCAGGATCATTCGAACCTCATCGGGCGTGGCCCGTAGCAGGACCGAGGTAATCAGGGAGTTGATGCAACTGGACTTGCCAGCGCCGGTGGCCCCGGCCACAAGCAGGTGGGGCATCTTGGCAAGGTTGGCGACCACGAAGCCACCCTCGACGTCCTTGCCCAGTCCGACCACCATCGGGTGGGATTCGTCGGTGGCCACGGAGGCGCGGAGCACGTCGCCGAGGCTGACGAGTTCACGGTCGGTGTTGGGGATCTCGATGCCGATCGCGCTCTTGCCCGGGATGGGGCTCAGGATGCGCACCTCGGGGCTGGCAACGGCGTACGCAATGTTCCGACTCAGCGCCGTGACACGCTCCACTTTGACACTCGGGCCGAGCTCGATCTCGTAACGGGTGACTGTCGGACCGCGCGTGAAGCCGGTGACGGTCGCGTCGATGCTGAATTGTTCGAGGACCTCGGTCAGCGCCGAGACCACCGCATCGTTGGCCTTGGTGCGCGCGCGCGGTGCCGCTCCGGTCTTGAGGATCTTCTTGTCGGGCAGCGTGTACGGCAGGGCCTTTTCGAGTGGCAGTTGCTCCGCGGGGCCTGCCGGAGCATTGGACGGCGTAGGAAGGGCTGCCGACTCGACCGAGGCTGACCCCGCCTCTTGGTCAGGGCCGGAACCGTCTGTGCTGACGACCACGGCAGGGATTTCGGCGGTCTCATCGCGTGGCTCGAAGCGTGCCGTGTCGACGATCTGCCGGGCTGCGTCAGCCACACCGAGACGCTCAGCATCGCGGTCGTGATCCGCATCGTTCTCAGCGGCGAGGAAGTCGATGTCGTGACCGCCATCCTCGGCGATGATGAATCCGTCGGGAACGTCGTCGGAGTAGGAGTCCAGGACCACAGGCTCGCCCTCGTCACGACCAGATCCCGGGCGCAACGCGTGGCCGAACAATCGGCCGAGCGCTTGCGGCACCGCCATGAGGGGCGTTGCGGTGACGACCAGGATCCCGAAGACGCCGAGGAGAACCAGCAAGACCGCAGCGACCACCGGACCGAGGGCGGCAGCGATCGGAGCCGTGACGACCCACCCGGTAATCCCCGTGCCACCCACGAGAACGTCGTAGCCATCGCTGGGTGTGGGTAGTCCGCGGTACAGATGCCACAGGCCAGCCGCCGACAAGAGCACGGCCAGGCCACCGACGAGCAGTCGGCCATTGGTGACGTGATCCTCCGGGTGCCGCAAGGTTCGCCAGGCCACGATGACGAGCAGGACCGGGACGGCCACTGCGAAGGCACCGACGAGAAAACCGGTCGCGGTGCCCAAGCCCGCGGTGAACCATCCGTCGACGCCGAACCACACCGCCGCAGCGACGATGACCGCCAGGGCGAGGAAGAGGAGCCCGAGCCCGTCGCGGCGGTGTACGTCGTCGAGGTCTCGCGCCTCGTGGCCGACCTTGCGGGCGGCTCCACCCAGGGCGGCCGCTATGGCGAGCCAGATCGCCCGGATCCCACGCCCGACCGCGGCAAGGCCCCGGGCAATCGGGCCAGGTCCGCTACGCGACCTGGTCGTGCGCGGCTTGGTGCGGGGCTTCGTGGTGCGGGAACTCGACTTGGCTGAGGTGGGTCTGGTCGACCGCGACGGCTTGGGCTTCGATACCGAGCGCGTGGGCACCGATGAACGGGACGAGGAGGACTTCGGCGCACGAGAGGCGCTGCTCGATGGCGTGCGCCGGGTCCCTCCGCTCCGCGTGGAGGAGGTTCCCGTGCTGCGCGATGCGCGCGAGGGCGCACTGGTACGACTCGCCATGCTACGAGACTACCCGTGCGCACCATGAATCTCGGGTGTCACACGTGTCACGCGTGTCGCACAGGGTCCGGCCTGAGTGCGTGCTTCGAGCTGAGGGCTTTGTGCGCTCAGAAGGCTGATTCCGGCGCCCTGGGCCCAAGAGCCGTCGGGCCGAATCAGGCCTCGACGACGACCGGGATGATCATCGGCCGGCGGCGGTGGGTCTTGGACACCCAGCGGCCCACCCGGCGGGTCCGCTGCTGCAACTGATGCGGATCCACCACGCCGTCCGCCAGAGCCCGCTCGAGTTCATCGCGCACCTCATCGCGTACGGGCTCCAACACGTCGGGGTCTTCGTGGAAGCCCCGCGCCTCGATCTCCGGCCCCGCCACGATCTTGCCCCCGACGATGTCCACGGCCGCGAAGATCGAGATGAAGCCTTCGTCACCGAGAACTCGACGATCGGTGAGAGCCGCCTCCGTAATGTCCCCCACGCTGGCCCCATCGACGAACACATAACCCACCGGGACTGCTCCGACGACGCGCGCAACACCGTCTTGGAGGTCAACCACGACCCCGTCCTCGGCGAGCACGATGTTGTCGCGTGGAACGCCGGTCCGTTCTGCGAGGGCGGCGTTGGCACGCAGATGGCGCCACTCGCCGTGAACCGGCATGACATTGCGTGGCTTGACGACGTTGTAGGCATAGAGCAACTCCCCCGCCGAGCAGTGGCCGGAGACGTGGACAAGCGCGTTGCCCTTGTGGACGACAGCGGCCCCGCTCCGCGCCAGTCCGTTAATGACACGGTTGACGGCGTTCTCATTGCCGGGGATGAGCGAGGAAGCCAACACGATGGTGTCCTGCGCGCCGGCCTTGATCTGGTGATCGTTGTTGGCGATGCGGGACAGGACAGCCATCGGTTCGCCCTGTGACCCGGTACAGATAAGAACTATTTGGTCGTCCGGCAGTTCGGTGAGTTCGTCCAAGGAGACAAGAACCCCCGGAGGGATCGTCAGGTAGCCGAGATCACGTGCCACGCCCATGTTGCGCACCATGGAACGACCAACGAAGGCCACCTTGCGGTTGTGCTCGGCCGCTGCGTCGATGATCTGCTGGATCCGATGCACATGGGAGGCGAACGACGCGACGATGATGCGGCCCCCAGCCCGCCTGAAGACGGAGTCCAGGACGGGAGTGATTTCTCGCTCGGACGGGATGAAGCCTGGCACCTCGGCATTGGTCGAATCGACCAGGAAGAGATCGACCCCCTCATCGCCTAGGCGGGCAAAGCCATTGAGGTCGGTGACGCGACCGTCGAGTGGGAGTTGATCCATCTTGAAGTCACCGGTGTGCACCACCAAGCCAGCCGGCGTGCGGATGGCTACGGCAAGCGCGTCTGGGATGGAGTGGTTGACGGCGAGGAACTCAAGATCGAATTCACCCGCGGCAAGGCGCTCCCCCTCGCGGACAACGTGCGCATCGGGCGTGATGCGTGCCTCGCGCAGCTTGGCTTCGACAAGGGCCATCGTGAGCTTGGACCCGTACAGCGGGATATCCGCGCGGCGGCGCAGCAGGAAGGGGAGCGCACCAATGTGATCCTCATGCCCGTGGGTGAGCACTATGGCATCGACATCTTCGAGTCGATCTTCGATGAATGAGAAGTCCGGGAGGATGAGGTCGATTCCCGGTTGGGACTCCTCCGGGAACAGTACGCCGCAGTCCACGATCAGCAGACGACCGGCGTACTCGAAGACGGTCATGTTGCGACCGATCTCACCGAGACCGCCGAGGGCCACGATACGAAGGGCCCCCTCGGGCAACGGCGGTGGCGGAGAGAGTTCAGGGTGCGGGTGACTCACGCGGTGACCTCGAAGGGGACGCCGGCATCGCGAAGGTCTTCGCGCAGGCGCGCAATCTGCTCCGGCGTGGCGTCGATCAGCGGCAGTCGCAGCGGACCGCCAGGAAGACCCTGCAGGGCAAGCACCGCCTTGGTGAGGATGACCCCCTGAGTCCGGAAGATCCCGGTGTAGAC
>JAYNIC010000058.1:5924-10965 GCA_038108715.1 Candidatus Nanopelagicales bacterium
CCATGGCTGCCAAGCGGTCGCCCACGATGTGACCCACGACCGAGATGAATCCGTGGGCGCCGACGGATAGGAGGGGCAGATTCAAGATGTCATCGCCGGAGTACCAGGCGAGATCGGTACGCCGCATTGCCCACTGAGCCGCATCAAGGTCGCCCTTGGCATCCTTGTTGGCCACGATGCGTGGATGCTCGGCGAGGCGCACCAGCGTCTCGACCTCTATGGCGACACCGGTGCGCTTGGGGATGTCATAGGTGATCACCGGGAGCTCGGTTGCATCGGCAACGGCTCGGAAGTGCGCGAGCAGCCCCTCCTGTGGAGGTCGGTTGTAGTAGGGCGATACCACCAGTAGTCCCGAGGCTCCCGCGGCAGCCGCCTCGCGGGCGAGGTGCATGGAATGCGCCGTGTCGTAGGTGCCTACCCCGGCGACAAGATGCACGTCGTCCCCCACGGCGGCGCGCACGGCCCGCACCAGGTCGGCCTTCTCCTGGTCTGTCGTCGTCGGCGACTCTCCGGTGGTGCCATTGAGGATCAGTCCGTCGTTCGCCTGCCTGTCCACGAGGTGGCGAGCCAACTCCTGTGCGCCGTCGAGGTCAAGCGAACCATCGGCGTGGAAGGGCGTCACCATCGCCGTCAGCATGGAGCCCACGGGGCCGTGCATCATGGACATGGCACTCAGGCTACCGCTAGGGCGCGACGCGGCCGTTGCCGACAAAGGAAGCATGGGTCAAGGGCATGACCTTGGCCCACTCCTCCTCCATGAGATCGGCAACCATCTCGATCTCGCGCTGCGGAAAGGATGGGAAATGACTTTCTGGATGCTTGGTGCGCAAGGACAGGAAGTTCATCAACGCTCGCGCGTTCATCGTGACGTACATGGACGAGTAGGTACCCACGGGTAGCACGATGCGCGCTACCTCACGGGCGACGCCCGCGTCCAACATCTGCTGGTAGGCGCCGTACGCCGCACGACAGGCGGCCTTAGTCTCCTCGACCACAACGTCGTACTGCTCGGGCGTGCCCTCGACGAAGTCGTAGGCGCCCGGCTTGCCCTGCTGTACCAGACGGCGCTCCGGACCGGGCACGTAGAAGACCGGACGCAGTTCGCGGTAGCGCCCGCTCTCCTCGTTGTACGACGCGATGCGATGACGCATGAACTCTCGGAAGACGAAGATCGGGGCGGAGACGAAGTACGTCAGTGATGTGTGCTCGAAGGGCGTGCCGTGCCGATCGCGCATGAGGTAGTTGATGAGGCCCTGAGCCGCCGTCGGGTCGGAATCGACATCGTCGAGGGACGACTCGCCCTTGGTGGACACGCGGGCGGCCCAGATGACATCGGAGTCCTTGGCAGACGCCTTCACCAACTCCACGGTCACGTCGCTGCGGAACTGCACCTCATCGGTCACCGGACCACCTCCTGACAGGACCCTATCCGCGGGCAAGGCCGATCGAACCCAGCGCCACGTGTCGCCGCCGCCTCCGTGGAGTGATAAGCAGGGATCATGGCCACCGATCAGGTTCGACTTGCCCGCACGTCCGACGTCGACGATGTCGCCCGCGTCCAGGTGGCCGCCTGGCGGGAGGCCTACGCCGAGCTGCTGCCAACGGCCGTCCTGGACGCTCTCGACCCTGCTGAGATCGCGTTCGAGTGGGGCCGAGCGCTGCTGACCGCCACCGACCATCGCCTCCTCGTCGCGATCGACGCCGAGGGGCACGTCGTGGGCGCGTCGGCGATTGGTCCCGCGGCGGACCCTGACCTGGCCGATGGACGACCGATTCGGTGGGGTGAGATCAGCCTCCTCGTGGTGGAGCCGTCACAGCGAGGTCACGGTCACGGGTCCCGCCTGCTGGCCGCGGATGTGGACCACCTCCGGGACGCGGGGTGTGCAGCGGTCGCCATGTGGATCCCCCTGGCCGATGAGCCGATGCGGGCGTTCCTTACCTCGGCCGGGTTCGGGCCCGATTCGGCCCACCGGGACCGAGAGACCGGCGACGGCCCTCTGCGCGAGGTACGACTCGTCGCCGACATCGCGTCCTAGATCGCGAGCGTCCCCCACCTGAGTGACAGCCAGGCCGTTGCCTGCAAACGAACGCACAGGCTCCAATGATGGGGCTTGGCAGCCGCGGGGGGGCTGCCAAGTTTTTTCGTGTCGTTGCCGACTCAGCCGCTGCCACTAGTCGCTGAGTGGGTCCACGCCGTCCAGGAATCCATCACGATCAGCGGCGACGTACAACTCCGTCCTCGTCCGTGCTTGCCGACCAATGGCGGCGTACTTCGTACGGACGCGATCGAGGTACTCCTTGACCGTGTACGGCGAAACCTCCATCGTGCGCGCAATCGTCGCGATCTTGCCTCCGGCGGCGTACAGGCGCAGCGCCTTGAGTTCCTGCGGACTGAGATTGGGTCGCTCGGGATCGGCGGCGAGTACTGCAGCAAGATCGACCGTCAGATGCACCTCGCCCCGGGCGACATCCGCGACGGCCGTGCGCACCTCGTCCACGCTCGCCGTCTTCGGCAGGAAGCCCAGAGCACCTGCGCGCAGCCCCGAGAGGATCTTCGACGGTGGTGCCGTGGCGCTCATGAGCAGAACTTCGGCGCCGCGATCAAGGCACCGGCGCACCTTGTGAACGATGGGAACGTCGTCCTCCATCACGATGTCGAGTAGGACGACGTCGGGATGAGCATCGAGGGCACCCTCGAGGTCTTCCCCCACGGTGATGACGTCAACGCCAAACGGCGCCGACACCGTATGCGGCACGGCAAGAAGCGCGGCGAGTCCCTCACGAACCAGCGGGTGATCGTCCAACACGGCAACCCGGATCGGTCGCGAGTCAACGGACATCGTCGGTCTCCCACTCCCACAGGTTCTCTTGACCATCCAACTCTGCCAGTACCCGCACGACCGCGCGGCCCTCTTCCCACCCTCCGGTGACACGCGCTCGCGCCCCCATGGGTAGTTCGGACTCCACCAGGGTGAGCACGCCCGAGCGCAGCCCCTCGAACCCATCGACGATGCCTGGTCCACTCGACAGACCCACGACATCGGCGTCGATGTAGATGCCTCGGTTGCGGCCAGCGACCACGACCTCGTGCAAAACCGACTCGATCGATCCGTCTTCGCGATCCACCCGCACCAGGGACCGCGCGACACGTTCCTCGAGCAGGCAGCGTTCGCGCACGAGGGGGTCCTGCGGATCGAGCCGGCCGTCACTGATTTGGTCCAACAGGTCGGCGGTGTAGGTCGCCAGCAACTCAAACCGTTCGCGACGACGCCGGGCATCCACCGAGACCGCCTCGCTACGGGCGCGCTCTCTCACCAACTGGGCAATGGCCCGCGCATAATCACGCGCACGACGACGCATGCTCAGGGCGAAGATGGCGGCAATGATCAACATGATGGAGCCCGGCTGGAGGAGTTCGCTCAGCCCGGCGCCCTGTGCCACCACCCAGACGACCAGCACTGGCGCGATGGCCCAGGGTGGCCCCAGCACCACCGTCATGAACAGCAAAGACACCGCAACTTCCGAAGACCAGGTGACCCACACGGGCATGGCCGCACCTTCGACTGCGAGCTCTTCGAGCCGAATGATGCCGAAGGCCGTCGACGAGGCCAACGCGATGCCAGCAACGACGCGCCACGACCAGTCAGGACCACCGGTGAGTCCGACCACACGGGACAGCCGCGGCACGGCACCGACGAAGGGGGCGGTGGCGATCGCCAACGCGAGCCACAGTGCGGCCCACTTCGGCTCGGGGTAGAACGACCAACCGGCGACGACCACGATCACTCCGTAGGCCAGGAAGGACGCGAGGAACGGCGGACCGATCGCAGGGAGGACACCGACCGCGTCGGCAGCGAGGACGGATGAGGAGTCCTGGACGGCACCGTCCTCCAGTCGGGTCCAGGTCAAGGTGACGCGTGTCCCGCCCTGCGGCGACGTAGCCCACTCGGCGTCACCGCCGCACTCGACCATGGCGCCCCGGATCGAACGCGTCATGCCGATCCCGGGGACCACGTCGGCAGGGACTCCCACCCCGTTGTCGTCAATGACGACAGACCAGGTCTGGCCCTGACGTTCGGCGTTGATGCTGAGCTCCGAACCCGACGAGTGACGGATGGCATTGCGGATCGCCTCAGCCGCAGCCGCTGTGAAGGCCGCGTAGACCACCTCGGGGAGCGCCGCGAAGGTTTCGGCGTCTCCCTCGGTGCGCACTCGCCAGGATGTCGGCAGCGCCCCCACGGCCGCATCGAAGCTGAGTCGTGACTCACCCCGTGTCGGCCTCGCCTCGGAGACGAGGGCGTGCAGGGATGCAGCAGCCTCGGCGCAGCGCGCCCGAATAGATGCGGTGTCGGTGAGCGCCCCGCGTGCGATCGCCGCCAAGGTGTTGAGGACCTGATCGTGCAGCCGTCGCTCGTGCTCAATGGTCGAACGCGCGACCTCCTCGCGCACGAGCCTCCCGGTCTCGGCGTCGCTGACTCGTCGATGTGCCTGATCAACATCGGCCGCGAGCCGGCGTACGGCATGCGCCAAGGCGGCCGCGCCCAGGGCAAGGGCGACCGCGTACAGCGTCTCGAGAATCGCATTCCCCAGCGATATTCCGGCCGGTCCCAGGACCAGTGCGGTGGCGGATGCCACTGAAATCGCACCGACGACCAAGAGGCCCTGTCGCGGGAGCAAGACGATCGCGGCGAAGACGGCGGCCCGAACCGTGGCGATCGTCCCGAGAGGCCACCCCACGGGATCGGTCACCGTGATCGACAGGGCGACCGCACCCAGGCAGAGCGTCAGCAGGTCCAGTGCAATAGCAAGGTTGCGATGCCGGCGCCACGTGTGCGGTCCCCAGACCGTCGAGACCAGGAACATCCAGGTCGCGAAGGTCCCGGCCGGGATGAGCAGGACACCGTTGCCCAGCGCGATACTGCGCGGCAGGATGTCGGTGGCCGTCCAGGCCACCTGCCACATGACCGCGAAAATCACCAGCCCGCGTTGTACGTAGGCCGACGCGGTGCCCGCGGCCGGCGCGGGAATGGCCACGATCCAG
>JAYNIC010000059.1:0-3700 GCA_038108715.1 Candidatus Nanopelagicales bacterium
GAGATGGGGACGGCACCGGTGGCAAAGGAGGTCTCTTCGAGGGCATCCTTTGTGGCGTCGATGCCGGGATGTCGTTGACGCACGCCGGCGACGATCGGTTCATCGGAGGCGAGATCAACGGTGACGGCCTGCCCCTCGGCCGCCTGATCAAGATCCACCTGCACGACGGTGCCAGCCGGCACTGCCACCTCGGCCAGGGCCGAGGGGACATACGAGCCTCCCTCGGTGACCAGACGCACCTGTACCTGGGCATCAAGGTCCCCGGGCGCGTGTATGAGCAACTGTCGACCGCCCTTACCCGGGATAACTCCCGGCACCAGCACGCGGGTGGACGGTTCGGCGGAGGCCGGAATCCAGTCGGCACCTCGCGGGAAGGATCCGTCGGCTTCCTTGTCCGAAAGCGCCGCCACGATGCGACCCGCGCGCACCTGGACGTGCCACGTCACGTAGGGCACCCGTGGCGCCTCGCGATTAAGCCGCACAACGACTCGACTTCGGGGCTCAACCACGATCCCGCGCAATCGCGGGGTCGTGATCAGGCCCTCGGGGCCACTGATCTGCACCTCAAGTTCGGCCGGGGTTGCCTCCGGATTCACCAGCACCAAACTGGTATCGCGGCCCGCGACGCTGCCGCCCCCGACAAACCACCACGACGTTGCCGGGCCCAGGCAGGCCAGGCTGGCAAGGCCTCGGCCCTCGTTGTAGGAATCCAAGGTGGTCTGAGTGGCTACCAGGCCCGGGGCTAGCGAGCCCTGAGTGCGGATCTCGAGTGGGGAAAGTCGACGAGACTCCGCGACTACGGTCGCCGCATCGCCGGGCTGATTGAGCACCGGCGCGGGAGCGGCCTCCCCGGATTCATCGATCAACGCGGGGTCATCCGCGCCTGACAGGAAGGTGATCTGTGCACTGCCCTCGCGGTCCTGGCCCGGCAGATCGGGCAGCACCATCATCGTGGATGTCGTACGCGACAGGTCCACCGAGCCGGGCTCGGGGCATATCGCCGTCGAGGAGTCCACCGGCTCGACCGCGGGCACGATTGTCGAGTCCTGCGACGATGCCGACATCAGGGTGCCACCGACGCCGAGCACCACCAGCACGGCTGCGACAATCGCGAGCGCCTGCCAACCTCGCGGATCGGGCGGAATCACTGCCGTGCCGCCACGACTGCGGCGACTGCGACGCGGTCGATCCTGTGGCTCCTCCTCACTCACGGCGACACCTCCCCGCGCTCATCGGGTTGTGCGTCAGGCTCGACTGCTTCGTCGTTGACGGTCGGCGCGAGCACCTGCACATGCACGCCGTCCTTCTCCAGCTCTGCGACGTCGTCCTCATCAACCTCATCGTCGGCCACGTCGTCGTCGTGGTGTCGGCGACCGGGCAACGCGAGCACGACGACGATGACCAGCAGCACAAGTTGGATCCACATCCAGCGGGTCCGCTCGCTGCCGTCCGCGACGACCACGAGATCACCCGACGACGCAGTGGGAAGCGAGAAGGTCTGCAGCCCGTCAACGGATTCGCCGACCAGCTCCGTCTCGACCAGTGCGGCGCGCCACCGGGGATCCGCGGTCTGGGCCAGGCGGATTGTGCCGGACTCATCGACCAGGAGGCGTCGGGCAAGGGGGTCGCCACCGCGGCTCACGACGGACACCGGCAACTGCTCCTCGCCGGTGTCGAGGGAGACACGAGCGGTGTCGAGGACAACACGCCAGAACACTTCACCGTCCTGCCCAGCCACCCGCCGAAGACCCGGTGCAGAGTCCAGCGTCCGGGTCACCATCTCGGCGCGCGGGCCTTCGGTCTGCACGATGACGTATCGAACGGCGTACTGCGACAGGCCGATCACCTCGTCGCCACCTCGGCCCGACACCAGGCCGGAGACCAAGCGATCGAGACGGGCCCAATCGGCAGCCGGGGGCGCAACCGCACCATCGCCGATTGAGGGACCGGTGCCGTTGAGCAGTGTGTACCCCACGACATCGGCCGTCGGATCCAACAGCAGGGTGCGCGGGGCCTGCGGCCCCACCGACTCAGCCGCGACAAACGGCGGCAACTGTCCAGGGTCACCGCGGTGTACCGGTCCGGACTCGCCGGCGACCCAGACCGCGGCGTAGGCCACGGGGACCAGCACAGCGGCTGCCGTCGCGACCAAGGACACCGGTTGCCGCCAGCTGAAGGTCGACCCGGCCATCGACGCGCGAAGGCCATCCCCGGCAAGAGCGACCACGACGATGAGGGCGGCACCGAACAGCGCGACGGCCATGCCCGGCCACAGTCGCACCGGATCGGGCGCGCTCGGGATGGTCACCGATAGGGAGGCGAGTACCAGGGCCAACGCGTAGGCGGCGAGGGCGACACCCCACGCGGTGAGGATGCCCGCGCGGCGCTGGGGGCGCAGGACCGCCAGAAGTGCCGCGACCAGCAGACCCGCACCGATGAAAGCCAGGCCGGCCCCCGGCCCGCCCGGGTTCAGCATGGCCAATGAGACAGGGCCGGCGGATGGATCGACGAGCGCCGGGTCCACGGTGCCGATATCACTGAGCAGGAGCGTGGGGTTGACCAAGAGGCGGAAGGACCAGGGCACCAGCAGAGCTAGCGGGGCGACGATGAGAACAACCGCGCGCAGAACGAGAGGAACGGCGAGTCGGTGTCGCAGAGCGGCTGCCACCAGGGCAGCAGCGACCGCGAACACGACCCACAGCCAGACCATGGGGGCGCCCGCGATGGCCACAGCGAGCAGCAGGGTCGCCACCCACGGGGTGCGACCGCTCGGGGCCGGCAGTCCCGGCGCAACGTCCAGCGCGCGCGCGACGAATCGAGCGGCGAGCGGGAGCGCGATGAGCGCAAGCAGGATGCCCAGGCGTCCGGTCGCGACGGCGGCCGTCAGCGACGGCAGCAGTGCATACGTTGCCGCCGCCCAGAACCGGACGGGACGGGAGTGCACGACACCGCGCAAGGACGCCCAGGCCGATAAACCGGCGAGGGCCGAGGAGGTCAACAACGCCAGCCCCACCGTCACGGATGCCTTGCCGAGCAGCACGGTCGACAGCGCCGCCAATACGGCCAGGGCCGGGGCCGCCGGTTCAAAGGAGCCCGGGCCGACGTCGTGCCAGGGGCGCAGGTAGGTCGACCAAAGATCGGCTGAGCCTTCCGGGCTCGGCAGCAGGGCACCGCCGAAGAGCGTGCCGTCACCCCACCACAGGGTGCGACCGGCGATCAGCGTGGCAACGACGAGGGCCAGCGTGAGACCCACCGTCGGACGAGCCAGGGTGCGGCGAATCCAGTTGCCTGCCGGATCGTCGAACAGGTCGGCGTCGTCAGAGACCGGACCGGACTCCAAGGCGCCCGAGCTCGCACGGGGGCCGCGGCCGGAGGCCATGATGCCGCCGAGTGCCTCCACCGCCGCTCGCACCTGGGTGGAGGCGCGTGGACGAAGATCGTGCACCGCTGCCCGCGAAGACATGATGGAGGTTCGCGCGCATGCACGCCGCGCGGCCAGGAGTCGGCCCGGGTGAGCGATGATGACACCAAGCGCGGCCAACTCATCACCGGCACGACGAAGGTCCTTGCCGAGGAGATAGAGCAGGGACCGCAGCAGCGTACCGATCACCAGGCGCAAAGCCGTGAAGGGAAGTCGCCAGCCGGGCGCTTGCACCATCAGCGCGTGCAGAGCGGAGCGGCGGTCCAGCCGATGCCCACG
>JAYNIC010000059.1:3710-10900 GCA_038108715.1 Candidatus Nanopelagicales bacterium
TCCCGGCTCCGACGAGCCCTCCCGGCGGCCGTGGAAGGAGGCCTCGCGGTGATGGATCAGGGCCTCGGGGACGACCTGGACCTCATGCCCAGCCCGCCAGACGCGCCAGCAGAAGTCGAGGTCATCGCGGTAGAGCGGCAACGCCGGATCGAAGCCACCCAACTTGTCCCAGACGTCCCGACGCACCAGCATCCCCGCCGAACCCACGGCGTGAACGATGTCGCGGTCATCGTGCTGACCCTGGTCGTGCTCACGACGTTCCAGAGCCGTGGCGCGCCGACCCGAGCCGGTGATGCTGAAACCCATTTCCAACAGCAGTCGGCGGTCGTGCCAGCCGCGTGCCTTGGGTCCGAGAACAGCTGCCGATGGATTGGCTTGCGCGGCGAGCAGGAGCTGCTCCAGGCAGTCCGGAGCCGGAGCCGAGTCGTCGTGCAGCAGCCAAATCCACTCTGTGGTGTCGACGTCGAACGCCTCATCAACGTCGCCCCGCAGCACGCCGGAGCCGAGACCAGCCGCGACGGCGGCACCGAAACCGGAGTCGTCGCTGGAGTCGATCATGACCACACGATCGTGGCCGAGGGACTCGGTCAGAATGGAGGGACTGGCATCGCGTGAGCCGGCGTCAACGCCGACGACGGCATCGGGGTGGCGAGTTTGCCCGCCAAGGACGGTGAGGACCGCGGGCAACCAGACCGCGCCATCACGGGCAACGAGAACTGCAGTGACGCGGTGGGCCCCGCTCAGACCGCCTGCTTCTTCAGCCGACGCCGTTCACGTTCGGAAAGGCCACCCCAGATGCCGAAGCGCTCGTCGTTCGCAAGGGCATACTCCAGGCAGTCCCCGCGCACATCGCAGGACAGGCAGACGCGCTTGGCCTCGCGCGTGCTGCCGCCCTTCTCGGGGAAGAAGGCCTCCGGGTCGGTCTGGGCACACAGGGCGCGCTCTTGCCACTCCGGTGCCTCAGTGTCGGTCAACGGCAGGAGAACGGGTTCGTTCACTGCCGGCCTCCTCCCAGTTGCGGACTCCACGGTCCGGTGAACCAGTACGGGCTCCCTGGCCCGGTGAATCACACCGGTGTCATTACATAGGTCATTGGGGCGTCCGTCAAGCCTGAGCGGCAAATACGGGTGTCTCGTACGTCGTCCCACGCTGCCTCGGCACCCGGCCGGCCGACCGGACCAGGGCCTGCAAATTGGACACCGAGCGAGCCGAACCGTGCCCGGATCCGGCCATGCGGCTGATGGTCTCTTCCATCAAAGTGCCCCCAATATCGTCCGCCCCGGCCCGCAGAAGGGCCCGGCAGCCCTCATCGCCGACCTTGACCCAGGAGCACTGCACATGATCGATCGCCCCGTGGAGCATGAGGCGAGCCATGGCATGGACGGCGAGGATGTCACGGAAGGTCGGTCCCGGACGGGCCACTCCGGCCAGGTAGATCGGTGACTGGTGGTGCACGAAGGGCAGCGGGACGAATTCGGTGAATCCTCCCGTGTCCTCCTGGACCGAACGGATGACGCGCAGGTGATCGACCCAGTGGTGCGGAGCGTCCACGTGGCCGAACATCATGGTCGCGGTGGACGGAAGGCCGACCTGGTGCGCGGTACGCACGGCGTCGACCCAGTCCTGCGCCGATAACTTGCCCTTGGTGAGGATCCAGCGCACCTCGTCGTCGAGTATCTCGGCGGCGGTGCCCGGGATGGAGTCAAGCCCGGCGGACTTGGCGTGCTCGAGCCACTCGCGGATCGACATGTTCGCGCGGGTGGCGCCATTGACCACTTCCATGGGCGAGAACGCATGAAGATGGACGGTCGGTTCGGCGTCCTTCACCGCGCGGGCGAGGTCGAAGTACGCCCTACCCGGGAGATCCGGGTGGATGCCGCCTTGCATGCAGATCTCCGTGGCACCCGCAGCCACAGCCTCGTGCACGCGCTCGCCGATCTGGTCGGCGGTCAACGTGAAGGCGTCCGCGTCCCGCTCCCGCTGCGCAAACGCGCAGAACCGGCAGCCGGTGTAGCAGACGTTGGTGAAGTTGATGTTGCGGTTGACGACGTAGGTGACCTCGTCACCGACCACGTCCTTGCGAACCGCGTCGGCCAGTGCAGCGAGTGCGGCGAGCGCGTCACCATCAGCCGACATGAGCGCGATGGCGGCATCCCGGTGGGCGGGATCGGCCAGGCTGCTCGGATTCTGCTCGGCCAGGTCCAGGGCGGCTCGCACATCGCGGTCGAGGCGCTCAAGCGCGCGGACCTCACGAGCCCGCTCGCCGACCTCGGCCCAGTCGCCGTACACATCCGCGATATCTGAGCGCGTGTCGGTGCGACGACCGCTGCGGTCGATGTCGAGGTGGAGATCGACGCGCCCGCCAGCCTGGCGCCGCGCGAACTGCGCATAGGCATCCCCATCGGTGCCGGGCTCCTGCCAGGGGCGGCCCTCCGGATGGCACGGTTGGCCGAGAAGTCCGTCGGTACCCGCGAGCGCATCGACATGATCACGCACGCGTGGATCGATCCAGTCGGCGGCCGCGACGTACTCCGGATGCACGGTCAGACGCGGGCGTAGCGTAAAGCCAGCAGTGGCCGTGGCCCGCGCAAGATCGTCCACGTGCGGCCACGGCCGCTCGGGATTCACATGGTCGGGGGTCAGCGGGCTCACGCCGCCCCAATCGTCGACGCCGGCCCGCAGAAGCTCGGCAAGGTCATCGGGCTCGCTGAGGTTGGGCGGTGCCTGGATGCGCACCGCAGGACCGAGGAGGATGCGGGCCGTCGCCAAGGTCGCCAGGTAGGACTCGCGATCCAGATCGGGCTCGCCGCGCATCGCCGTGTCGTCCTTGGCGCGAAAGTTCTGGACGATCACCTCCTGCAGGTGCCGGTGTCGTCGGTGGGTTGCCCGTAGCGCCATCAGCGCATCCACGCGCTCGTCGACGTTCTCACCGATTCCGACGAGGATGCCGGAAGTGAAGGGGATCCGGAGCCGACCGGCGTCCTCGAGCACCTGCAATCGCACGCGCGGTTCCTTGTCCGGGCTCCCGAAGTGGGGCCCGCCGGGCTCGGACCACAGGCGCTTCGCGGTGGTCTCGAGCATCATGCCCATGCTCGGCGCGACCGGACGGAGTCGGCGCATCTCCTCCCACGACATGACACCGGGGTTCAGATGTGGGAGCAGGCCGGTCTCCTCGAGCACGCGAATCGCCATTGCGCGCACGTAGGACAAGGTGTCCGGGTATCCGGCTTCCTCCAGCCATGCGCGGGCGGCCGGCCACCGCTCCTCAGGTCGATCACCGAGCGTGAACAAGGCCTCAGCGCACCCGAGCGCGGCACCGTGCCGAGCGATTTCGAGGATCTCTTCGGGCGAGAGGTACGGCGCCGGGAGGCGATGCGGAACGGTGGCGAAGGTGCAGTAGTGACAGCGATCACGACACAGCCGCGTCACGGGAATGAAGACCTTCGGGGAGTAGGTAATGACGCCGGGCAGTCCAGCGGCCGCTCGACCACGATCGCGAAATTCACCGGCGAGGTCCAGGAGTTCATCGAGGGAATTCCCGGTCGCGCTGGCCAGGGCCGCCGCCTCAGCAGCGTCGATGGTCTGCCCCCGACGCGCTCGCGCGAGGGCCCGCCGGAAGGCGTGCTCGCTCGACGGACGTCCCACCGTGACACCCTAAGGGAATGGATGGGCGACTTCCCGCGCGACTCGTGGTGCCCGCTGGCGGAATCGGCGGGGCCCGGTTCTTGCGCGGCTTGCTCGACGTAGCGCCGCCGGGGGCCGAGATCACCGTGATCGGCAACACCGGGGACGACATCTGGCTGCACGGCCTGCGGGTGTGTCCGGATCTCGACACCGTGATGTACACGCTCGGGGGCGTGATCAGCGCCGAACGCGGCTGGGGTCGGGAGGACGAGACCTTCACGGTCAAGGACGAACTCGCCGCCTACGGGGTCGAACCGACCTGGTTTGGCCTCGGCGACCGCGACATCGCCACCCATCTCGTCCGAACCCGCATGCTCCAGGCGGGCTATCCGCTGTCGGCGGTGACCGAGGCGCTGTGCACCCGATGGCAGCCCGGGGTGCGACTGCTGCCCATGTCCGATGAACGCGCGGAGACTCATGTGATCGTCGACGATCCCGACGGGGCGGTCGAGGAAGACGGGAAGCCGCAGCGGCGTGCCCTGCACTTTCAGGAGTGGTGGGTTCGCTTTCGAGCCGCGCTGCCCGCGCACGAGATCGTCCTCGTCGGCGCGCAGGAGACTCACCCGGCTCCCGGTGTCCTCGAAGCGATTGCCACAGCTGACGCGATCATCCTGCCGCCGTCCAACCCGGTCGTATCGATCGGAACAATTCTGCAGGTTCCCGGGATGCGGCAAGCCCTGCTCGACACTGCCGCGCCCATCGTCGGCGTCTCCCCCATCATCGGCGGGCGCCCGGTACGCGGCATGGCAGACGCTTGCCTCGAGGCAATCGGCGTAGAGACAAGTGCAGGGGCGGTCGGCGCGCACTACGGGGCCCGCGCCTCCGGGGGCCTCCTCGACGGCTGGCTTGTCGACGAGATCGACGCCCCGGTCGAGATCGCCGGAGTCACCGTCACATCACTTCCCCTGCTCATGTCCGACCCCGCGGCTACCGGTCGCATCGCCACCGCCGCCCTCGACCTTGCGGAACGGCTACGCCTATGACGTCATCGGTCACGATCACCCCGTTGGTCGGCCTTGGTGAGATCACGGACGGCACGGACCTCGCCGCCGCCCTGTCCCATGTGGTGGGCGAAGTCACGTGGCCTGATGGGTCGAGCGGTCTCGCAGGAGGCGACATCATCGTGGTGTCGAGCAAGATCGTGAGTAAGGCTGAGGGACGCAGCGTCCCCGCGAGTGATCGTGAGCGAGCGATCGATGAGGAGACCGTGGCCCTCGTCGCCAGCAAGCAGACGCCTCAGGGACTCACGCGCATCGTGCGCACGCGTACCGGGCTCGTGCTGGCCGCCGCTGGTGTCGACGCCAGCGACGTTCCCGGAGATCAGGTTCTCCTGCTCCCGGTCGACCCTGACGCCTCAGCCCGCGCGCTGCGCGCTCGCATCGCGGCGTTGCAGCAGACGCAGGTCGGCGTCATCATCACCGACACCCTTGGGAGAGCCTGGCGCGACGGCCTCAGCGATGCTGCTATCGGCGTCGCGGGCATCACGCCGATGGCCGACCACCGAGGTCTTCCCGATCGCGAGGGCCGCCCCATGGAGGCCACCGTGATCGCCATTGCCGACGAGATCGCTTCTGCCGCCGACCTCGTGAAGGGCAAGGCACTCGGCGTTCCCGCTGCCGTCATCCGCGGACTTGCTCACCACGTCACTTCCGAGGACGGCCCCGGCGCTCGCGCGATGGTGCGACCCGAGTCCGAGGACCTGTTCACGCTCGGAACCGCCGAGGCCCTTGCTCAGGGGCGCCGGGAGGCGGTGAGCGCTCGGCGCACCGTCCGGTTCTTCGATGACCGACCCGTCGCTGACGACATCATCGAGGCCGCCGTCGCCGCCGCAGTGACGGCACCCTCGCCGCACCACACGACGCCCTGGCACTTCGTCGTGGTCGACGACATGACTATGCGCACGCGCCTTCTCGATGACATGCGCGACGCCTGGATCGAAGATCTGCGCGGCATCGATCACTTCTCCGAGGAGTCGATCACTCGACGCATCGCTCGCGGCGACGTACTCCGGCGCGCCCCCGCGCTGATCCTGCCCTTCCTCGATCTCGCGGTCTCGATGCACCACTACCCTGACGAGCGACGCCGATCAGCCGAACGCGATCTATTCCTCCTCGCCGGTGGAGCCGCGGTCCAAAATCTCATGGTGGCTCTGGCGGCGTACGACGTCGGGAGTGCGTGGATCTCCAGCACGGTGTTCTGCGCCGAGACGGTGCAGCAAACTCTCGACCTGCCGAGTTCCTGGCAGCCTCTCGGAGCCGTCGCGGTGGGATACCCGGGGGAAGAGGCCCGGCCACGCCCGGCACGGGATGCTCGCCAGTTCCTCCACCGCGCCTGAAGGCGAGGACGGAAGATCTAGGCGTCGGAGGAGAAGCGCACGGACGTAGGACCGAGCACGACGTCGGGCCACACGCGCGCACCGGCGCACAACTCATTGCCGGCCTCGATGCGTGCTCGATCACCGATGACCGAATCCACCACTATCGCGCCGGCCTCGATCACCGCACCGACGCCGACCACCGATGACGCCACCCGAGCACCAGCGCCGACCTGCGCGCCGTCGAGAAGGACCGCGCCACGAACCTCCGCGTTGGGACCCACCCATGCCCCACGGCCGACGCACGAACCGCCCGTTAGCCGTGCTGAAGGGTCGATCACTGCGCCATCGAGCACCAGCGCTTCGGCCGGGTCATGATCCGGCCAGGGGGCATGACCCAACACGAGGTCCGCCGAACCACGCACGAAGTCCTGCGGTGTACCCAGGTCGAGCCAGTAGGCATCGTCAACAACACCTCGGACGAGTTCATCGGCCATGAGCAAGGCCGGGAAAGTCTCGCGCTCGACCGAGACCACACGCCCACTCGGGATGACGTCGATGACCGAACGTCGGAAGATATAGCACCCGGCGTTGATCTGGTCGGTCACGATTTCTTCGGGCGTCGTCGGCTTCTCCCGGAACTCCAGGACCCGACCGTGCGGATCGGTGGGCACGAGACCATACCTGCGCGGATCGGAGACGCGCGTCAGATGAAGCGTCACGGCCGCGTCAGCAGCAACATGGCCGGCGATGAGCGCCGCGTAGTCGACGCCGCTGAGAACGTCACCATTAAGCACCGCAACCGGATCGTTCGGGCCACTCAGCAGTAAATCTGCGGCATGCCGGATCGCGCCACCGGTGCCGAGCGGCTCGTCCTCGACGGCGTAGACGATCTCGACGCCAAGATGGGACCCATCGCCGAGACCCTCGGCGAACACTTCAGCCCGGTACGACGTGCCGAGAATCACGCGGTCAATGCCGGCCAAGCGAAGCCGCTCGATCTGGTGGACGGTGACCGGTCGGCCCGCCACTTCAAGCATCGGCTTGGGCGTCGCGACGGTCAACGGACGCAGACGCGTGCCCTGACCACCGACCAGCAAGATGGCCTCGCGCATGGACATATCCCACCACGAGCAGTGGGGGGGGGGGGCCCCCGGCGGGGCCCCCCCCCCAAGCAGGGGGGTTTGGGGTG
>JAYNIC010000060.1:0-8867 GCA_038108715.1 Candidatus Nanopelagicales bacterium
ATCGTGAGAGTGTCGTCGGAGGAGTTATCGGTGAAGTCAGCATCGATGATGCGGCGGGCGTTGTCCCCACTCAGCTCCGGGTCATGATCGCCAACCAGGCGTCCTTCCAGGGTCAGTGTCGTGTCATCAATGGCAAGAGTTGCAGACACCGTGATGTCGTTCGTAATGCAGATGACCGAGTCGTCTTGCGAGGACAGGATTGCGGCCTGAAGCTGAGTGTCGTCGGCGACAAGCGTGGCACCGACAGAACATGTGGCTGCCGAAGACGCGGCCCGCGCGTACGATAAGGTGCGTAAGGCACCGGAGTATGTTGACAGCAAGGCCCCAACTGCGAGTGCGCTCACTCCCACTACATGTCGGCGACGATGAAAGCTGCGACCCGAGGCAAGTGACGACATGGCCCCACCCCTATAGGCTTCGATCCGTGTTAGATCAGTTCTTGAGCATCTTCGTGGGCTGCATACGTAGAGTCAAGCAAATGGGCAAGACCGATCTTGATCGCACCATCGTCGACATACGCCCTGTGGCCGGGTGAATTACCGCGGCGTGCCGTGCCCCACGTGTTGGAAGTACGCCTGGGTGATGAGCACCCGTACGTTGCCGTCGTTTCCAGTGTCCAGGTCCAGCTGTTTCACCAGTCGGGAGACGGCTTTGGCCACTCCGCGCTCGGTGAGTTGCAGCCGCCGGCCGATCTCGGCGTTCGAATGTCCTTCAGCAACCAGGCGCATGATGTCGATCTGGTTGTTGCTCAGGCCGAGTGGTTGAGCGTAGCCGTCACCAACCATGCTGTTGGTTTCCGCGCACGGATGCTCGATAACCGTGGCCATGGCCCGCGGCAAGATCTCATCGTTGCCGACCGCGCGCTTGGTGAGGTAGATCGCGCCGACCGGGAGGTCCTTGATCCCGCCCATGAGGCGCGGATCCTCGAACGACGTGAGCAGGATCAGCCCAATATCGGGGTAGTGGCGCCGCAGGGCATGTCCGAGGTCGACACCGTTGGGACCCTGGCCCAGATCGAGATCCAAGATTCCGACGCTGGGGCGCTCCTCCTGCGCCGATTTCAAGGCTGCAGCGGCTCCGTCACAGGCCTCGACGTTCTCAAAGCCGAACGACGCGAGGGCACGGACCAACAGGAAGCGAGTGAACTCGTCGTCGTCCACGATGAGAACTCGAACGGCCGAGGACATGTCGGACACTATGGGGCGGCTGGCTGGACGGGGCAAGTATCCGGGGATGGATGGGGTGCCAGCACCCCGTCATCGCCGCCCCGGCACGTGGGATCACGCCAAACGTGCAAGGATCGCCCCATGTCTGATTCCTCCCTCCATGCCACCCTGCACACCTCCATGGGCGACATCAAAGTCGTCCTCTTCCCCGACCAGGCGCCCAAGACTGTGCGCAACTTTGTCGGGCTCGCCGAGGGCACCCAGGAGTGGACCGATCCGCAAGCCCGGACCAAGACCAGCCGTCCCCTGTACGACGGCACAATCTTTCATCGGGTCATCCCCGGCTTCATGATCCAAGGCGGTGACCCGCTCGGCTCCGGCATGGGCGGTCCGGGCTACCGCTTCGCCGATGAGTTCCACCCCGAGCTCCAGTTCGATCGCCCCTACCTCCTCGCGATGGCGAACGCCGGCCCCAACACCAACGGCTCGCAGTTCTTCATCACCGTGGCGCCGACGTCCTGGCTGAACTTCAAGCACACGATCTTCGGTGAGGTCGCGGACCAGGCTTCACGCGATGTGGTCGACGCGATTGCGGCAGTACCGACCGCCGCCCAGGATCGTCCGGTGACCCCGGTGGAAATCACCGGGATCACGATCGACCGCGGGTGACCCAACCTCCCCCCGGGGCTGACGGGACGCCGGTTCAGCAGCCCCAGGCCTGCTATCGGCATCCGGACCGCAGCACCTACATCTCGTGCACGCGATGCGAGCGTCCCATCTGTACGGAGTGCATGCGCCCGGCACCGGTTGGTTTTCAGTGCCCTGAATGCGTAGGTGAAGCCTCGCGTACGCTTCGTCAACCGGTGACGGTCGTTGGTGGCGCGCTCATCACTCGGCCCTATGTCACGTACTCCTTGATCGCCATCAACGTCGCGCTCTTCGGTGTCTCGTTCATCATCGGCATCAACGAACTGGCCGAGAACTTCGGTATGTGGCCCTTCGGCATCGTGCTGTATGGCGAGTGGTGGCGACTACTTACCGCCGCGTTCTTGCACGGTGGCCTATTGCACGTGGCCTTCAACATGTACGTGCTATTCGCCCTGGGCCCGACGCTTGAGAGAGTTCTGGGTCATGCGCGGTTCGTCGTGCTCTATCTCGTGGCCGCCCTTGGCGGCAGCGTCGCGTCGTACGTGTTCTCTGATCCTCGAACCGTCTCCGTGGGGGCATCGGGGGCAATCTTCGGCCTGATGGGCGCGTTGATCGTGGCCGGTCGCCGGTTGCGGTGGGACATCCGGCAGGTCCTGATCCTCCTGGCGGTCAACGTCGTGATCGGATTCATCAGTCCGTCCGTGGACTGGCGGGCGCACTTCGGGGGCTTGGTAGTCGGCGCACTGGTGGCCGGCGTCTTCGTGTGGACCCCGCCAATGTTCCGAAGCAGCCGCGTCCTATGGCAGGTGCTCGGTGTCTTGGCGATCTGCCTGGCGCTTGTCGTGGTGACCGTGTGGCGGACGGGCCAGGTGTGGGATCTGTTGGCTCCGTTGGGCGTGGGATAGCCGATTTCAGGTCCTGATGTGTCCGACATGGGTGTCGGCATTGAGGGATATCCACAGAGTTGTCCCCAATTGGGGACGAACTACAAGGTTGTGATTCATCCGCCAGCCTTCGACCGTTGTGGTTGGTCTTGGGGCTGGTAGGTGCATCACGACGGTCCGAAACCGGCGTGGGTGAGCGCGCTGGGCAGGAGTGGCCTAGGTACCCTGAGCACGTCCATCGTTCGATGGGGCCGATCGGCCTCAAGGAGGAACACCGTGCCGGAGTCCAAGCGTCGCAAGCGCGATGACTACACCCCGCCCACCGACAAGACTGAGCGCAAGGCGGTCAAGTTCGGATCGGAGCCGTGGGTGGCGCCGACCATGGTGGCGCTGTTCGTCATCGGCCTGGTGTGGATCGTTCTGTTCTACATCGCCGGTCCGGATATCCCGATCATGAAGGACCTCAGCGCCCTGGTGAACGTCCTCATCGGGTTTGCTTTCATTACCGCGGGATTCGTTGTCTCCACTCGGTGGCGGTAGCGCACGTGGCAACACCCCAGCGCGATGTCGCACATACACGCGGTGAGGTTGTCGTACTAGACCATGGTGCGGGCATGGAATCGATGGGCCGCGTGGCGTCATGACGCGCATCCTCGTCATTGACAACTACGACTCGTTCGTCTTCAACATCGTCCAGTACCTCGCCCAACTTGGCGCGGACGTCGACGTACGCCGCAATGACGAGGTGTCGATCGACGAGGTGTTGGAGTACGACGGGGTGCTGCTCTCCCCCGGTCCCGGCACTCCTGAGGATGCTGGCGTGTGCATGGACGTCGTTCGTGAGTGCGCGGGACGGATCCCGATCTTCGGTGTCTGTCTGGGACATCAGGCGATCGCGGCCGCGTACGGAGGGGTGGTCGATCGTGCCCCCGAACTCCTGCACGGCAAGACGTCGCAGGTTCACCACGAGGGGGTCGGCGTTCTCGAGGGTCTGCCCGAGCCGTTCACCGCGACGCGCTATCACTCCTTGGCCGTCACGCCCCAGAGCGTGCCCGACGTCCTTGAGGTGACTGGCCGGACGGATAGTGGCGTCATCATGGGACTGCGCCATCGCGAGCTAGCGGTTGAGGGCGTGCAATTCCATCCCGAGTCGGTGTTGACTGAGGGTGGCCACAGGATGCTCGCGAACTGGCTGGCGGTCTGCGGTGACGCCGATGCACCGTTGCGCGCCGAGGGCCTCGCTCCCGTCATCGGCTCCTCGCCGAGTGTCGAGTAGCGAGCCAATTTCGGCGGATTTTCGCCCCGCTACTCGACACTCGCGGAAGCAAGCAGGGTGGGCAGCGCCTCCACGATGCCGTCACTGGCTCGCTCGATCATCGCGAGTACCTCGATGAACCCCTCCTGCCCGCCGTAGTAGGGGTCGGGTACGTCGAGGCGCGGATCCCCGACTGCGAGGTCGACCAGTGCGGGGTCAAAGGAGCGCATCATCTCCACGCGCGATCGCGCGAGATCGTCGGGTGCGAGGGCCACCACCCCCGCAAAGTTGCTGGCGTCCATCGTGAGGACCAGATCAGCAGCGAGCGGATGTTCGGCATCGAACCACTGCCGGTCAAACTGGCGTCCAGCATGCGAGATGTCGTACCCGGCCGAGCGCAAAGTGGCGAGGGCTCGGGGGTCGGCGTCCTCACCGATGTGCCACGCACCCGTTCCGGCCGAGTCAACGACGACGTATTGCGCCAGTCCCGCCTCGCTCACGCGGGCACGCAGCACCGCCTCGGCCATGGGTGACCGACAGATATTTCCCATGCACACCGCGGTCACGCGAAACGGCTTCACGAACCGACCTCAGCCCAGAACCGATCGAAGAGCCGCAGGCTGTCGGTCCGCTGATCGTCCGCCCGGGACCGAAGGGCCGCCAGGGGTGGCTCGGAGATGTCCGGCGAAGCGTCGATGTCGGTGAACATCTGCGCCAGGATCGACTCGTCGACCTCAGGATGGAACTGCACTCCCCAGGCGCGGCCGTAACGGAAGGCGATCGGGGCATGATCGGCTTCGGCCAACATCTGCGCGCCGGGGGGCACGCTGAAGGCATCGTTGTGCAGGAGGACCCACGGCGCCCGCAGGGCGTCTATCTCGGTTGCCGGTGTCTCCCAGGCGATGTGCGGGGCCGACTGCCGATGTACCTGTCCGCCGAGGGCGGCCGAGAGCAGTTGGCCGCCGAAGCACACGCCGAAGAGCGGCCGGTCCATCGCCACCCAGCGCTGCACAAGCGCCATCTCGGCGGAGATGGCGGCCGCGGCCTGCGGTTCATCGTCGGCCTCGGTCATCGGTCGTGCCATGGTCCAGATCGATCCCAGCAGGATGAGCAGGTCAGCGTCGTCGGCGGCATCCACGGGGAGTACGTCGTCTCGCACGAGGCGGCGTACCTCGAAGTCGTTGGCTACAAGCCACTCGCCTAGATGGCCGAGCTCGGCACCCACGACGGGGTTGGCAATGACGACGGCGATCTTGCTCATGAGGCGGCCACGATAGCCCGGGCAACCGTAGGCAGATCAGGTCCCTCGCAGTCAGCGGCGTCGAAGATGTCGGGGCGCGTGCCTTCCAGCCGGGAGATCCACGCCGTGCGTAGTCCGGCTCGTCGTGCGCCATGTAGATCCCAGGAGTGAGCGGCGACCATCGTCACTTCGCGGGCATTGAGTCCAAGGGCGAGACACCCAGAGAGGTAGGGCGCTGCCGCGGGCTTCCAGCGATGTACTTCGTCGACCGAGAGGTGACCGGTCACCAAATCCCCGAGACCGTGGCGGTCGAAGATGCGCGCGACGTTTTCGGCACTACCGACGGTGAGCGTCATCGCCGGGATGCCGGCGTCAGCGAGGACCCGCAGTCCTTCTTCAACGTCGGGGTGCGGAGTCAGCTCGCCGAAACCGGCCATGAGTGTCTCGCCGTCTGCCTTCGGGTGCAGGGAGTGCAGGGACGCCACCGCGACCTCGCCGAACGGTCGGTAGTCACCGGCAGCGGCAAGGGCGAATCCATTGCGCAGGGTCGTGGCGAACCAGAGCGGCAAGGCGTCGGGCATCCCCAGCGCGTCGAAGGCGGGCTGCAGACCGCGGAGGTCGAGGAGGGTCTCGTTGACATCGAGGAGTACGCCGGGCACGGCGGAACGCTACCGCCCATTCCTGCTGTTCGCGCCCCTCGACCGAGCCGCTAGCGAACCGCGCCGGTGATCACCCATGCCGATCCGCGCACGCGCCAGACCACCAGCACCGTGCGTATGAGCAGGAACCAGCCAAGCGCCCACCACAGGCCGCTGACGCCCAGGTCGAACTTCAGCACCAGCCACGCCGCGGGCAGGAACACGATGAAGACCGCCACCTGCGCCCAGGCCAGCCACACCGTGTCACCCGCGCCGATGAGGATGCCGTCGATGGCGAAGACGACGCCACTGATCGGTTGCAGGAGGGCGAGCACGATGAGCGCCCCCGACATGATGTCGATGACCTGGGGATCGGCACTGAACCAGCCGGGCAGCCAGGGTCGCAGCACCAGGAGTAAGACACCGAGCGCAACCCCGAGCCATACCGACCACATCACCATGCGTGCGGTCATGGCTCGCGTCTCGGTGACGTTGCCCTCGCCGAGCGTCTTGCCTATGAGCGCCTGCCCGGCGATGGCTACGGCGTCCAGCGCAAGGGCCAGCATGAAGAAGAGCGTGACGGTCACGTGGTACGCCGCCAGTTGCGGATCGCCGAGCCGCGCGGCAACGGCAGAGGCCAGCACGAGCACTCCGCGCAGGGCAACCGATCGCACCAGCAGGGGTACGCCGTCGCGCGCCGATCGCATGACGCCCAGTCCGCTCGGATGCAGGCGTGCTCGCTCGCGATGGGCAAGGCGCAAAATGACTGCGCCGTAGAGCAGAAGGCCGAGGAGCTCGGCGATGCCGGTCGCGGCGGCACTGCCACCGATGCCCCAGCCGAGACCGAGGACGAAGAGCACACTCAGGACAAGATTGGTCAGGGTCTGCGCGAGCGTCACGTAGAGCGTGGTGCGGGTGTCCTGCAGGCCGCGGAGGACGCCGACACCGGCGAGCACGCCGAGCACCGCCGGGAACGAGATGGCGATGATGCGCAAGTAGGTGACGGCATACGGGGTGACCTCGTCGGAGGTGCCGAGCGCGCGGACGAGTGGCTCGGCGGTGAGGAAGGTCGCGACACCGATGATGACACCGAGGCCGAGGCCGAGCACCATGCCATCGACGCCCTGTGACAGGGCGCCAGCGCGGTCGCCAGAGCCGAGCAGTCGCGCCACGGCCGCGGTGGCGGCGTAGGACAGGAAGATGCACAGGCCGACCACAGCGCCGAAAATCGTCGACGCGGCGCCGAGCCCAGCGAGGGCTTCGGTGCCGAGCGTGCCGACGATGGCGGCGTCGACGAGGAGGAAGAGGGGCTGGGCGACGAGGGCCCCGAAGGCCGGCAGCGCGAGTCGAGCGATGGCTCGATCGATCTGCCGATGCGGTGCCGTGGCCATGACCGGCACGCTAGTGGGGGTACCGACGAGGTGGTCCACAGGACGTCGTGGGTGGACCGGTAGCAGGAGCGATCATCCACAGAGGCAACACTGTGTCGGTGGAATCCGTGTCACCTGGTGTTCATGGATCGGTTTTCCGAACGCCATATGCACAACATCATCAGGTTTTTTTCCTGCACATCCCGGGGACGGTGTTTTCCCACGTCAGTGACCAAATGGGAGTACTTCAGTCCGATTTGTCCCCAGCGGTATCCCCAGCCTGTGAACATGTCCCCGGCAGCGCCTCGCGAGGATATCCACAGCCCCTCCACAGGCTCAGCGAAACGGTCCTGGACGGGCGCGATCGGCTCCCCTAGGTTCGCTCGCCGGGGGAGGGTGTCGGACCTCCTTGATAGACCAGTGTGCGGTCCATCGTGAGCAGCCGAGGAGGGTCCATGAGCGTCGCGGAGTTCCCGGTTCCTGCTTCGGAGGGCCCGGACCGCACCCCGCCGCAGGATGTTGCCGCTGAGCAGTCCGTCCTGGGCGCGATGATGCTCAGCAAGGACGCCATCGCCGACGTGGTGGAGGAGTTACGCCAGGGTGACTTCTACCGCCCGGCCCACGGCACGATCTACGACGCGATTCTCGATATCTACGGCCGCGGCGAACCTGCGGATGCGGTCACCGTGGCCGCCGATCTCACGCGCAGCGGCGAGATCGGTCGCATCGGTGGAGTGTCCTACCTGCACACGCTCGTTTCGCTCGTCCCCACGGCCGCCAACGCCGGCTACTACGCGCGCATCGTCAAGGAGCGTGCGATCCTGCGACGCCTTGTCGAAGCCGGCACCCGCATCGTCCAGATGGGCTACGCCGGCGAAGGCGAAGTAGATGACGTCGTCGATCGTGCGCAGGCCGAGGTCTACGAGGTCACCGAACGCCGAACCGCCGAGGACTACCTCCCGTTGCGCGATCTCATGGACGGCGCGCTGACCGAGATCGAGGCCATCGCCAACCGCGGTGGCGAGATGGTGGGTGTCCCGACTGGATTCGCAGATCTTGATCAGTTGACAAACGGTTTGCACTCCGGCCAGTTGATCATCGCTGCGGCGCGGCCGGCGGTGGGCAAGTCGACCCTCGCCCTGGACGTCGCGCGTAGCGCCTCGATCAAGCATGGCTTGACGAGTGTCATCTTCTCGCTGGAGATGGGGCGCAATGAGATCTTGATGCGCCTATTGTCCGCAGAAGCTCAGGTTCCGTTGCATCACATGCGCAGCGGCAACATGAGTGATGGCGACTGGCAGAAACTTGCCACCAAGATGGGCGCGGTCAGCGACGCGCCGCTGTTCATCGACGACTCGCCAAACCTCACCATGATGGAGATTCGCGCGAAGTGTCGTCGCCTCAAGCAGCGTCACGACCTGCGCCTCGTCATCGTCGACTACATGCAGCTGATGACCAGCGGCAAGAAGGTCGAGAGCCGCCAGCAGGAGGTCAGCGAGTTCTCCCGGTCACTGAAGTTGCTGGCCAAGGAACTCGAGGTTCCCGTTATCGCGGTCAGCCAGTTGAACCGTGGTCCTGAGCAGCGCACGGACAAGCGACCCATGTTGTCCGATTTGCGCGAATCCGGGTGGCTCACGGCCTCGACCCGACTCAGGCGCGCCGAGCT
>JAYNIC010000060.1:8877-10770 GCA_038108715.1 Candidatus Nanopelagicales bacterium
CGTCCGCCCCTCATCGGTCTCGAGCACCAGATGATCATGCGCGCCGATATCGGCTGCGAGGTGACGATCGGTCAACTATTGGAATCCGGCGAAGAGAACATCCTCGTCTGGTCGTTGGACGATTCATTGCGGTACGTGCCTCAGGTGATGACACACGTCTTTTCAACCGGGCGCAAAGAGGTCTTCCGAATGAAGACGGCAAGTGGTCGAGTGATCGAGGCCACGGGCAACCATCCCTTCCTGTCCTACGACGGCTGGTCCGACCTTGCGGATCTGCAGCCCGGCCATCGCATCGCCACGGCTCGTCATGTGCCTGCACCGGAGGTTGAGTTCGACCTGTGGAGCGATGACATGATCACCGTCCTCGCGCACTTGATCGGCGACGGATCAATGCTGCCGCGACAACCCCTTCGCTACGCCACGAAGGATCCGGCCAATCTGGCGGTTGTCCGGTGGGCCGCGACCCGTGCCTTTGATGTGCGAGCGAGTGTCGACGACTACCCCAGTGCGCGTTGCTTGACTCTGCGCCTAGCATCCAACCGTCCCGTGACGCACGGCGTGCGCAATCCCATCAACGCGTGGCTCGATGAGATCGGCCTGTTCGGCAAGCGGAGCCACGAGAAGTTCGTCCCCGCGGAGGTTTTCTGCCTGCCCAAGCGGCAGATCGCGCTGTTCCTACACCACCTGTGGGCCACCGATGGTTCGATCCAGATCACTCGCGGGGATCGTGGGGGCCGGATCTACTACTCCACCACGAGCCGTCGCCTGGCTGACGACGTCGCACGCCTTCTCCTGCGCTTCGGCATTGTCGGCAGGATCCGCACCGTCACCAAGGCCGGATACCGGTCGTCGTACTGGGTGGATATCTCGGGCGCCGCTGATCAGAAGGTCTTCCTCCGTCGGATCAACGCCCATGGCGCTCGCGGCGAGATTGGTCAGCGGCTCCTCGCGATCCTTGAGACCATCGAGCCCAATACAAACGTCGACACCGTGCCTCGCGAAGTATGGACTGACGTGAAGGAGATCATTGCCGAGCGGGGCATGACGCACCGTGAGTTCGCGTCCGCAATGGGCACGGCGTTTTGCGGCAGCACCATGTGGTCCCACGCCCCAAGTCGGGAGCGGCTCGGGCGCGTAGCGACGGTCCTGGACTCGGCTGATCTAGAACTTCTTGCCACGAACGACGTGCATTGGGACGAGGTGGTTTCGATCGAGTCCATTGGCGAGCAGGAGGTGTACGACGCCACCGTGCTCGGCACGCACAACTTCATCGCCGATGGCTTGGCTGTTCACAACAGCCTGGAGCAGGACGCGGACATGGTGATCCTGCTCCACCGCGAGGACGCGTATGAGCGAGAGTCACCGCGCGCCGGTGAGGCGGACTTCATCGTCGCCAAGCACCGCAACGGCCCGACCTCGACAATCACGGTGGCGTTCCAGGGCCACTACGCCCGATTCGTCGATATGGCTCAGTAGGCAGGATAGCCAGCAGGCTAGGAAGAGCCGGTGCTTGCTTGCTTCTGGCGCTTCCCTGGCCCCATCGCTCTACCCTGTACGTATGCGACGGGGATGGCGTGCCATTGGCACGGGCTTGGTGGGTAGTGCACTGCTCCTCTCGGCACTCGTCCTCGCCAGCCCCGCGTCGGCAGGTGAGCCCACGACGAGCGATGTGAGCGAAGCGACGTGGCAGGAGGTGTGGGCCGACGTCGGACACCCGAATACCGCTGAGAAGTGGAGTTGCTATGGCACTCCCCGCCAACTCAATCGCGACCCCTCCTGGGTCATTGTTTTCTTCCGCAACCTGAAGACTCCGGAGTGCACCGGTCTGCCGACCGATCCTTACCCGGAGCTCGTGCACAAGTCCGGTGGGCAGTGGCGCTACTCCTCCACGCT
>JAYNIC010000061.1:0-3650 GCA_038108715.1 Candidatus Nanopelagicales bacterium
GCGTGGCGCGAGGATGAGGAGAAGGAGGGAGACTACTACCCCGAGAGCCGCATCGGGCACGTTGAAGACCGAACAGTCGGTGCTGCTCCAGGACGTCATCTGCTGAATCAACGTGTCACCCGCGGTGTCAACACCGGTGAGCCGCTCCACCTGGCTGACGATCATGATGACGGCGATGCCAGCCATGTAGCCGACGAGAACCGGCCGCGACAGTAGGTCCGCGATGACCCCCGCCCGGACCGCCCAGGCGATCAGGGCCAGCACCCCGACCATGAGAGCCAGGAGGCCCGCCAGCGAGGCATACCGCACCGGATCGCCTCCCGCGAGCGGCGCCAGCGTCGCGGCCGTCAGCAGCGCGGTCGTGGACTCCGGGCCGACAGAGAGCAACCTTGAGGTGCCGAACACGGCGTACACGACCATCGCGACGACCACGGCCCAGAGACCGATCTGCGGCGGCAGCCCCGCGAGTGAGGTGTACGCCAGGACCTGGGGCACCAGGTAGGCGACCAGGGTGACGCCCCCGATGACATCGCCGCGAAGATACCCGCGGTCGTAATACCGCAGGGCCCCCCACCCTGGGATCAGGCGATCGACGGACGACATCACAACTCCACGGTAGGACACGCTTGTGACCAGGCTCACGACCTTCGTAGCCTCGCTCAAAAGCCAGCCATCGGCAGGCAGCATGGACGACATCGGGGCACAGGATCCCCGTGAAAGCCTGGTCGCGACGGACCCACCCTTCGCCGCGTAGGCGTCTGGCGAACCCGCGTTACCCTCAGGTGTGACAGGACTGCTTCGGACCTATCTGGCCCCCCACCGCGCGGTCCTTGCCCTCATCGGTGTCCTCCTGCTCATCCAGGCCCTTGCGAACCTGCTCCTGCCCAGCCTGAACGCCGACATCATCAATGACGGCATCGTCACCGGAGACATCGGCTACATCGTTCGAACTGGTGCGGTCATGCTGGTCGTGTCGGTTGCCCTGGGCGTGTCGTCCATCATCGCGGTCTACTTCAGTGCCCGTACGGCGATGCGCGTCGGTCGAGCGCTGCGCTCAGATCTTTTCCGCCGTGTGGAGTCTTTGTCCCTCGGCCAGATGAACGAACTTGGTGTGCCGTCCCTCATCACCCGCAACACCAACGACGTTCAGCAGGTTCAGATGCTCATCCTGGTGGGCCTGACGATGATGGTGCTCGCGCCGGTCATGGCCATCGGCGCCATCATCATGGCCATCCGTGAGAACGTCCAGCTGTCGTTACTACTCCTTGTGGTCATACCGCTCATGCTCGTCGTCATCGGCGCCATGGTCGGACGGGCCATACCGCTCTTTCGCTCCATGCAGGCGAAGATTGATCGGGTCAACCAGGTTCTGCGGGAGAACCTCACCGGTATTCGCGTCATCCGCGCGTTCAACCGCACCGGGTCCGAAGAGTTGCGCTTCGAGGATGCCAACGACGATCTCACGCGCACCGCCCTCAAGGTGACCCGTCTGTTCGCACTGGTCCTACCGGTGCTCATGCTCATCATGAATCTGTCTTCGGTCGCGGTGCTGTGGTTCGGTGGACACCTCATCGCCGATGGCAGCATGCCGATCGGCAATCTCACTGCCTTCCTGGCTTACATCCTTCAAATCCTGTTCTCGGTGATGATGGCCGTGATGACCTTGATGATGGTCCCGCGTGCCGCGGCATCGTCAGATCGCATCATGGAGGTGCTCGTCACCGAGCCCGCGCTCCGCGAACCGAGCGGTCCAGCGCCTGTCTTCACCGAGGCCCCCGCGATCGTTCGCGTCGAGAATGCCGCCTTCGCCTACCCCGGTGCCGAGCAACCGGTCCTCGAAGGCATCGACGTTGCCTTCCTGCCCGGCACCACCACCGCGATCGTCGGTGGCACCGGCTCGGGCAAGACGACACTGATCAACCTCCTCCCACGGCTCGCTGACGTCACCGCGGGACGGGTCACGCTCGGGGGTGTCGACGTCCGCGATATCCCGCAGGAGGACCTGTGGCGGCACTTCGGTCTCGTCCCGCAGAAGGCATTCCTCTTCAGCGGGACGATCGCGAGCAATATGCGTCTGGGTGCACCCCAGGCCACCGACGACGAGATCTGGGCAGCACTTGAGATTGCCCAGGCCGCGGACTTCGTGAGGTCTCAACCCGAGGGGCTTGAGTCGACAGTGGACCAGGGCGGAGCGAACTTCTCTGGCGGCCAGCGTCAGCGCCTGGCTATCGCCAGGGCCGTCGTACGCCGACCGGAGATCTACATCTTCGACGACAGTTTCTCAGCACTCGACTACTCAACGGACTCGCGCCTGCGTGCCGCGCTCGCCCGCTCAGTGAGAGACGCCACGGTCATCGTCGTCGCGCAGCGTGTGAGCACCATCACGGGGGCCGACCAGATCATCGTGTTGGACTACGGACGAGTCGTCGGAGTGGGAACTCACGGCAAATTGCTCGAACACTGCGAGACCTACCGACAGATCGTGGACTCCCAGGCTCAGGCAGGTGTGCGATGAGCGCACAACGGCCGGAGGTCATGCCAGCTCGACGCGGGCCGTTCGGTGGAGGCGGCGGGCCCGGCATGGGCATGGCCCCGTCGATGGAGAAGGCGCATGACTTCCAGGGGTCTATCCGTCGCCTGCTCTCCATGCTGGCCCCTGAGCGCGGCACTGTCGTCATCGTCCTGGCCCTCGGCTCGATCAGCGTCTTTCTCATGGTGCTCGGCCCCAAGATCCTCGGCAACGCGACCAACGTCATCTTCGACGGGATCGTCTCCCAGCAACTCCCGGCGGGGACCACCCAGGAACAGGCGGTCGCCCAACTCCAGCAATCCGGGCAGGGCCAACTGGCCGAACTCGTGGCCTCCCTCACTCTCACGCCCGGTCAGGGGGTGGACTTCGGGCTGCTCGCGCGCTGGCTGGCTCTCGCGGTCGTCGTCTACTCCCTGGGCTCGGCGCTGTCGTGGGCTCAGAACTACCTGATGGCCAGCGTCACGCAGCGCACGATGTACCGGCTGCGCGAGGAGGTCGACTTCAAGCTCGGCCGACTCCCCCTCAGCTACTTCGACTCCACTCCCCGTGGCGATCTGCTCAGCCGTGTGACGAACGACATCGACAACATCACGATGACACTGCAGCAGACGTTGACACAGTTCATCACCTCCGTGCTCACGGTCATCGGCGTGCTCGCCATGATGGTGTGGATCAGCCCGATCCTCGCCGTGATCTCTATCCTCACCGTGCCCGCGACGTTCGGCGCCACCATGCTCATCGCTCGACGCTCCAAGCCCCACTTCGTCGAGCAGTGGAAGTGGACCGGGGCACTGAATTCCACCGTCGAGGAGACCTACACCGGTCACGAGATCGTTCGCGTCTTCGGCTACCGCAACCGCGCGTACGAGATCTTCGAGGACTCCAACGAACGCATGTATCAGGCGAGCTACCGCGCGCAGTTCATCTCCGGGATGATCCAACCGGCATCGATGTTCATCGCCAATCTCAACTATGTGGCCATAGCGGTCTTCGGCGGCCTGCGCGTGGCCAGCGGGCAGATGTCCCTCGGCGACGTTCAGGCCTTCATCCAGTACTCCCGCCAGTTCACCATGCCGATCACTCAAATCGCGAGCGTGACGAACCTCTTGCAGTCCGGTGC
>JAYNIC010000061.1:3660-10741 GCA_038108715.1 Candidatus Nanopelagicales bacterium
CCGCCTCCGCTGAACGCGTGTTCGCCCTTCTCGACGAACCCGAGCAGGCACCCGAGCCTGACGACCCGCAGACGATTCCAGCGCCGGCCCGACGCGTCGACTTCGAGAACGTCGACTTCCGGTATGTCCCTGACAAGCCGCTGATCCACGACCTCACCTTCCACGCCGACCCGGGTCAAACAGTGGCGATCGTCGGGCCCACGGGGGCCGGCAAGACCACTCTGGTCAACCTGCTCATGCGCTTCTACGACATCGACGGGGGCCGCATCCTCATCGACGGCATCAACACCGAGGACGCCACCCGTGAGGACGTGCGCTCCTGCTTCGGCATGGTGTTGCAGGACACCTGGCTTTTCGAGGGCACCGTCTACGACAACATCGCCTATGGTGCCGCCAATCCAACGGAGGACGACGTCCATCGGGCGGCCCGGGCCTCCTTCGCCGAACATTTCATCCAGACCCTTCCAGAGGGATTCCAGACGCGGCTCACCGAAGACGGCGCCAACATCAGCGCGGGTGAGCGACAACTGCTTACTATCGCCCGGGCATTCCTCGCCGACCCGGCGATTCTCGTCCTGGATGAGGCGACGAGCTCGGTGGATACGCGCACCGAGGTCCTTCTTCAACGGGCAATGGCGGAGTTGCGCAGGGGTCGAACGAGTTTTGTCATCGCGCACCGACTCTCGACCATCCGAGACGCCGATCTCATCCTCGTGATGGACAACGGACGGATCGTGGAGCAGGGTTCCCACGAAGTGCTCATGGCAGCCGGGGGCGCCTACCGCGACCTCTACGAGAGCCAGTTCACCGACGCCTTCGAATAGTCAGGCCGTTCAGCCGGTACTCCGTGGCATGGTGGTGACATGAGTCGTACGCCGTTATCGCCCCGCCACTGGTCTCCGCCCACTGATGCTGGCCTGCGCGGACCTTTTGCTGCCAACGAAGCACTCGCCCATGTCGCAGTGCTGCCCGTCCCCGGAGCCGGGGCCGAGGATGTCGCGGTCGATGCGAACGGCCACCTGTACACGGGTACCAAGGAGGGTTACCTGCTGCGAGTCTCCCCCGACGGTCGACATGTCGAGCGCTTCGCGCAGACCGGGGGAAGGCCGCTCGGCATCGAGGTCCATCCCGACGGCTCGATTATCGTGTGCGACGCGCATCGCGGCCTGCTGCAGGTCGATACGACGAATGGCGACCTCACCGTCCTGGTCTCTGCGATCAACGGACCGCCCATGCGCTTCACCAATAACTGTGACATCGCCGCCGATGGTTCGATCTACTTCAGTGACTCGTCCATGGTCTTTGGCATCGATGAGTTCAAAGGAGACCTCATCGCGCACACCGGCACTGGCCGGCTACTGCGTCGAAACACCGACGGCACCGTCGACGTACTCGTTGAGGGTCTCGACTTCGCTAATGGCGTCGCGCTCGCCCCGGATGATTCGTTCGTCCTCGTCGCAGAGACAGGTGGATACCGCGTCACCCGCCTGGATCTGACCGGACCTCAGGCTGGCCGACGTTCGGTGATCATCGACAACCTCCCGGGCCTGCCGGACAACATGTCCACGGGCGAGAACGGCGTCTTCTGGATGGCCATGCCCTCGACCCGCAATGCGCTGCTGGACCGCCTCCTGCCGCGCCCCGGCTTCCTGCGTAAGGCCGTCTGGGCCCTGCCGGATCGCCTGCAACCCGAGGCCAGCCGCATCACCTGGGTGATCGGAATCGACGGTGAAGGCCGGGTCCTGCACAACCTGCAGGGGCCGGGCACCGACTATCACTACGTCACCGGTGTCCGTGAACACGCCGGACGCCTCTACCTCGGCAGCCTCGTGGAGTCCGGGATCGGCGTTGTCGATTCCCCCGTGTGACACACGCCGGCAACACACAGGTGCTAGACGTGACAACCGTGACCGGGGTAACGCCGTACGACGAGATGTACGTCGACGCCGCACCTCGTGACCGGCAAGTGGAACTCCATCGTGTCCTCTCGGGAATGACCACCGAGGAACTGCACGATCGCGCGCGACTCAGGGATGCCTACCTCGACCGCAATGGCATCACGTTCACTCTTGGAGAGCGCGAACGTCCCCTACCGATGGACCTCATTCCCCGCGTGATCACCCCGCCGGAGTGGGCCACCATCGAGGCCGGAGTGGTCCAGCGCATCCAGGCGCTCGAGACCTTCCTCGCGGACGTCTACGGCGCCGGCCAAGTCCTCGCCGACGGCATCGTGCCGCGCCGCCTCGTGACCACCTCAACGCACTTCCACCGGCAGGCATGGGGCATCAATCCGCCCAATGGCGTGCGCATCCACGTGTCCGGCATCGACCTCATCCGCGATGAGGCGGGGCAGTTCCGTGTTCTGGAGGACAACCTGCGCAATCCCTCCGGGGTTTCCTACGTCCTACAAAACCGCCGGACCCTCGCCCACGTCCTGCCCGAGGTCTTCGCCGGACACCTCGTGCGACCGGTGGCGGAGTACCCCGAGAGGTTGGAGGAAGCCCTGCGCCTCGCGGCGCCGGTAAGTGACCCCGTGGTGGTGGTCCTCACCCCTGGCGTACACAAGTCCGCGCACTACGAACACGCCTTCCTCGCCCGTCACATGGGCGTCGAACTCGTCGAAGGCCGCGATCTGTACTGCCGTGATGACCGAGTGTGGATGCGCACCACCCTCGGACCCCGCCAGGTAGACGTGATCTATCGGCGCATCGATGACGACTTCCTCGATCCCGTGCATTTGCGGCCCGACAGCGTGCTCGGCGTCCCGGGCATCCTCAACGCGGCGCGCGCGGGCAACGTCACCATCGCCAATGCCGTCGGCAATGGGGTCGCGGACGACAAAGCGATCTACCCCTACATTCCCGCTCTGATCCAGTACTACCTCGGAGCCGAGCCGATTCTGCCCAACGTCGACACCTATGACCTCTCCGATCCTGAGCTGCGTGCCTGGGTCTTTGACCGCATCAACACGATGGTCGTCAAGCCCAGCGATGCTTCCGGTGGGTACGGGCTGCTCATGGGCCCCTCGGCAGCGGAGAAGGACATCGAAGCCACGAAGGCGGCCGTCGAAGCCGACCCGCGCGGGTGGATCGCCCAGCCGGTCGTGACGTTCTCCACCTGCCCCACCGTCGTCGATGGGGGCGTCATCGAACCGCGCCACGTTGACCTACGCCCCTTTGCCGTCAACGACGGGAATGACATCTACGTGCTGCCCGGTGGATTGACGCGCGTCGCGCTGCCCGCCGGGAGCCTCGTCGTGAACTCCAGTCAGGGTGGCGGATCCAAGGACACCTGGGTACTCGACACCGGCATTCCCGACCATCGACCCAGACCTCGTCCTGTCCCGCGCGTGGCCGTCGACCCCGACCTTCCCGCGCGTAGCGAGGCCCCGCGCACACATGACGAGCGCCTGCAGCAGCAGGAGCGGCAGCAGCAACAGAGCGGACCGTGGGCGCCATGCTGAGCCGCATCGCTGAGTCGTTCTTCTGGATCGGTCGATACGTCGAGCGCGCACATGCCACCGCAAGACTCTTGGCCGAACACCACCAGCTCATGGTCGAGGAGTCCAGCGTTCCCGAGCCCGTCGCTTGCCAATTGCTCCTTGACGCGCTGTCGCTGGCTGACGAGGACACGACGACCGGTGGCGCGCTCGTCCGCGTGGTCACCGGAGAGGCTGGTCACTCCTCAACCGTGGCCGGTGCCGTTGCAGCAGCTCGCGAAAATGCCCGCGCTGTCCGCGACGTGCTGCCCACGGAAGTATTCGAGGCATTGAACGCTGCCCACCTCTCGGTGGTGCGAGGCCTCGCTCTCATGGACAGTCCGGGCGCAGCCCTCCACCGAGTCGTCGAGCGACTCCTCGTTGTGCACGGCGTCATTGCCTGGGCCATGCCGCGCGATGAGTCTTACCAGTTCTTCGTTCTCGGACGATCACTCGAGCGCATCGACATGACGGCTCGACTGCTCGCCGTCCAGCACGATCGCTTCTGGCCCGAGACCGGACCGGTGGCAACACTTCGCTCTGCCGCGGCGCACTCGGCGTACCTGCGGCACGGGGCCGTCGATGGTGATGGAGTACGCGAATTCCTCGTGCTCGACCGAGACTTCCCCCGCTCCATGAGACGAAGCGCCATGGAAGCAGAGGATGCCGTACGGCAATTGCTCAGCCTCGGTGCCGGTGGCGGCACACCCTTGCTCCGCGAAGTCGGCATGCTGCGTTCCCGGCTCGAGTTCGCGGTGCATCCGACCCCTGAGGCAGTCGACCATCTCGCCGAAGAGGCTCGTGTCTCGGCCATGGTTGCCTCCGATACCGCAGACGCCTCCTTCTTCCGGCAGTCCGGCACAGTGGTGTGGAGCCACTAGTGGGGCCCGTTATCGAGCCGGGCGGCGGCCGTCGTCTGCATATCCGGCACAGCACCGGCTACCGCTACACCGGGCCGGTGGAAGCAAGCTTCAATGAGGTCCGGATGACCCCGGAGAGTCGCGAGGGTCAATACCTCATCGCCCACATGCTCCACGTCGTCCCCAACGCCGCGGTTTCGTCCTACGTCGACTACTGGGGTGCCCACGTCGAGTCCTTTGACGTTCACGAGATGCATGAGCAACTCGAGGTCGTCGCCGAGAGCACCGTGGACACCCCGTCGACACGGGAGATCGACAAGTCTGTCCCCTGGGAGGTCGTCCTCGCCCCGAACGTCCAGGACCGCTGGGGTGAATACCTCGTGCCCACGGGCTACGTCGACCTGCAGATCGCCGATGACGGTCGAGGCTCCCTCGTTGATCAACTGCGCCATGAAGCCACACCTCGGGAGGCCGCACTGCGCCTCGTCGACGCGGTGGAGCAGAGGCTGACCTACTCCCCCGGGGTCACCTCGGTCTACACGACCGCTGGAGAGGCCTGGCTGGCCGGTCATGGCGTCTGCCAAGACTTCACGCACGTAACACTGTCGCTGCTGCGCAGTCTGCGTATCCCCGCCCGCTATGTCAGTGGCTACCTCCACTCCGTGGACGAGGTACCCGGGCAGACCGTCATGGGCGAGAGCCACGCCTGGGTCGAGTACTGGGATGGTGACTGGCACAGCGTCGACCCCACGAACAACCGGTTAGTCGGCCCCGCCCATGTGACCGTGGCGCGTGGCCGGGACTACGCCGACGTCCCACCGCTCAAGGGCATCTACGCCGGCGGCAACAGCGAGGCGCTCGGTGTCGTCGTGGAGATCACCCAGCAGTAGACGTCCGAGTTGCCTACTACGCCTCGAGTTCGGGATGTACGTCGTCAGGGGGCGCATCCGTCTTTGCGCCGGCAAGCCAACCGACCAGACGCAGGCCATAGCCGACCGACGGCCCGATGAGCAGGGCGAACAGCAACGTGCCGATGCCGACCGTGCCACCGAGCAACCAGCCGACCGCCAGGACGCTCACCTCAATGCCTAAACGCACCGGGGTGACCGCGATGCCGGTGCGCAGATGAATGCCGGTCATGAGCCCGTCGCGGGGTCCTGGACCGAGATTGGTGGTGAGGTAGAGGCCGCTACCGATTCCGACGAGGGCGATTCCGAGCAGCACCTGAGCCAGCCGCCAGCCAAGACCCTCCGGGTTCGGCAGGACGGCGATCATGACCTGTAGGGCCGTAGCGATGACGACGGCGTTCGCCACGGTGCCCAGACCCGGTCGCTCACGCAGCGGTATCCACATGAGCAGCACCACCACGCTGGTGAAGAACGTCGCCACTCCGATTCCAAGACCGGTGCGCACCGATAGCCCCTGGGCGAAGACGGTCCACGGCGCGTTGCCCAGCGCGGCGTCGACGAGCATCGCCTCGCCGGTGCCGAACAGCCACAGGCCAAAAATGAGAATGACGAACGTGACCGGTCCGGTCCGCCAGCGTGAACCTTCGACGCGCCACCGCGTGCGCGGGATCGTGCGCGACGGCACGATTCGCTGCCACAGGGTCACCGGGAGACTGTAGGGGTCGACAGGCCGAGGCGGTGCATCGCCCGTTCAGTCGATGACCGCCCGGCGCGGGCCGCCGCCCCAGGTGAGGTAGTTCCAGCCCCAGTCCGCGAGAACGCTGGCCCGGTTGCGGCCGCCAGCGAGATAGGCGACGTGCAGGGCCAACCAGGCCAGCCAGGCAGCGGTCCCGTGGAGCCGCTTGCCACCGGGAGTCTCGACCACGGCACGGCGGCGACCGATCGTGGCCATCTGGCCCTTGTCCGTGTAGTGGAACGGCGACAGCAACCGCCCCTGCGCTTGGGCGGTGATATTGCGCGCCACGTGGCGACCCTGTTGCATCGCCACCGGCGCGATCATCGGCAGGACCGTCCCGTCATCACTGAAGGCCGCGGTGTCTCCGACCACCCAGACATCGGGCACACCCGGCACGTGGAGGAACTCATCGACCAGCACGCGGCGCGACGGACCGGTCATTGCGATGTCTGACCACAGTTCGGGAGCGGCCACTCCCGCAGACCAGATGACCGTTCCCGCATGCAGGATCTCTCCGGACTTCAGGTGCACATCGCGCTCGTACATGCGATCCACCGCGCAATCAAGCTTGACGATGACGCCCAACTCCTGCAGTTCCTTGCGCGCATGCTCACTCGACTCCGGAGTGAACGACGGTAGAAGCCGAGGACCGGCCTCAACCAGCGTTACGTTCGCGTAGCGCGCGATCTGCGGATACTCGCGCGCAATTCCACGCTGGAGTTCGGCGACGGCCCCGCTGACCTCTACCCCGGTGGGCCCACCGCCAGCGACAACCACGCGAAGGGCTTCACGAGGGAGCCGGCCCTCCTGGACTGCTTGATACCGCGCGCCTGGGCAATGTCCTTCATTTGCAGGGCGTTCTCCTCCACCCCGGGGATGCCGAACGTCGTGCCCACGCTGCCGGTCGCGATGACAAGTTGGTCGTACTCCAGCCGCTGACCGTCGTATAGCAGGACCTGATGCTTGCGCGGATCCACGCGAACGACCTCACCACGGACAAAGGTGATGCCAGGGATCGCAGCGCGAACGGGATAGGCAATGTCATCCTCGGGCAGCCCGCCCGTGGCTACCTGGTAGAGCACCGGGCTAAACAGTTGGT
>JAYNIC010000062.1:0-10717 GCA_038108715.1 Candidatus Nanopelagicales bacterium
GATTCGGGCCCTCGGAGTGCGCCCGGCCCCGGAGTTTCCCGCTGTCCGCATAGTCGAGGTGGCGACCGAGCCCCTGGTCATGCGGACTATGGACGCCGGGGGCATCGACCTGGCGATTCTGGACGGGGAAGCCGTCCCGGCTGGCGGGATGGGCGTGTGCCGGCAACTGAAGGATGAGATCTTCCATTGCCCGCCGGTCCTGGTTCTCACGGCGCGCCCTGCGGATGCCTGGCTGGCGACCTGGTCCCGCGCTGATGGCGTCGCCGCGCGCCCACTGGACCCCATGCGGCTGGCGGATCTGGCCGCGCACCTGCTTCGGCAGCGTCTTGCCGGCTTGCCGACCTCCTAAATTTCGTCCCTTTGAATATTTCGCCGAGAAGTTCGTCCGCGAGGGTGTGGAGATGAGTCCGATGGCCGACTCTGCGGATCCGGCCGCCTGGTCGCAGGTCCTGCGGTCTCTCGTCGCGGGCCGGGACCTGTCCGCGACGGAGGTGACCTGGGCGCTGAACCAGGTGGTCTCCGGGTCGGCCACCCCGGCCCAGGTAGGGGCCTTCCTCGTCGGGTTGCAGGCCAAGGGTGCCGTTGCGGCGGAGGTCTTCGCCATTGCCGAGGTCCTTCTCCAGCACGCGCGGCCGGTGCCGGTGCCGGGTGTCACCCTCGATGTCGTCGGGACGGGGGGAGACGGTGCGGGCACGGTGAATTTCTCCACCATGGCGGCGATTGTGGCCGCCGCGTGCGGCGCGACGGTGGTCAAGCACGGCAATCGGGCGGCCAGTTCGTCGACGGGGACCGCAGACGTCCTTGAGGAACTTGGTCTGGCCCTCGATCTCGAGCCCGAGGCCATGGTGTCGTGCGTCGGTGAACTCGGGATCACCTTCGCCTTCGCCCAGGTACTCCACCCGGCCATGCGCCACGCGGCGCCGATCCGCCGCGAACTCGGCGTACCGACCGTCTTCAACATCCTGGGCCCCCTGATCAACCCGGCACGGCCGCGGGCCGGTCTCATCGGTTGCGCGCAGTTGTCCATGGCGCCGGTCATGGCGCAGGTGTTCGCCGAGCGCGGCGATTCGGTGCTCGTCGTCCGTGGCGACAACGGCTGGGATGAAATCTCGCCGTACGGTCGAACGTCCGTCTGGGACACCACGGGCGGTGACGTCGTTGAGGCGTCGCTTGAGGCGTCTGACTTCGGTCTCGTAGGACTTGCCCCCGATGCGCTGGCCGGTGGGTCAGCGGTGGAGAACGCCGAGGTGTGTCGGGCGGCTTTCGGTCTGCGGCGTGAGCATCCCGGTCTCGCGCTGCCGTGCGATGTTGATGTGGTACGCCGGGTCGTCATTGTCAATGCCTCGGCTGCCTTGTCGGCGTACACGGCGGCGCAGGCCGTTGCCGCTGGCGAACCGGTCGTCGGTTCGCTGATGGAGCGCATCGAGGTACACCTGCCGCGCGCCACTGCCGCGGTGGAGTCCGGCGCGGCCGGGGACCTCCTGCGACGCTGGATCGATACCTCGCAGGCGCTGCGCGGCTGAGTCCCGCATCGGTGGTGTGACTGAAGGACGCGGATCCTCACGCGAGGAAGCGCGGTTTCGGCGCGCATCCGTTCTGCAGATGGTGGGGGCTAGCGCTGTGACCTCCTGCGCGCACGAATGAGTTTGCGGATTGTCGTCACCGAGAGCGGTTCACCAAGCGGTACGTGCAGGGCGGCCTTCGTGCCGCCGTAGCGCTCGACGATCTCGGGCAATTGCTCAAGCACACTGCCGCTGTAGGGATAGAAGCCGACATGCCGCGTGTGCGCCATGATTCCGCACACCGGCTCGCCATCGACGATGAACGTCGGCATCTTGTACTTCATGACCTCGGTGGCGTTCGGTACGACGGCCAGGATGCGCTCGCGCATCGTCAGCATGGTTTCGCGCTGCGGTGATCGCAACGCGGCGTAGTAGGCGGCGACATCCGACGGTGGCGTATCCATGGGTCAAGGGTGGCAGGCCGGTGCCACTGGGCGAGGGGTTATGCGGTCGGACGCAGTCGGCGCCGGTCGGCCGTGTAGTGCAGCGCTGACGCGGACTCGCGAGCATCGCGAATGCTCGCCCACGTTGCTCCGGCGGAGTGCACCGGCAGGCTCAGCGCCAGCGTCGCCCGGACGAGTCGAGACTCCTCCAGCCAGGACCACAGGAGTTCGGACTCTTCAACCAGGGTCGGAGTGTCGGCATCGACGATCTCAGCTGTCGCCACAAGTGCCTCGACGATCGGGCGGGGGTCCTGCCCCGGACCGGCCACGCCCGCCGCGGCGAGGCGGCCGTACCGGATGACGTGAATGTGCCAGGAGCCGTCAACAACGCGGGCCGCGACGATTTCCTGCGCCGACCGTAGAACATCCAGTTTGCGGGCTCGATGGACGCCGCGGAGCACGGTCTCCAGCCGATCGCGCCATGCGCGCGCTTCTTCGAAGCGCCCTCGCTCGGACAGTTCGCCCATGCGCGCGCCCACGGCGAGGACGACTGGACGCATGTCACCGGCCAGTGCTGCGTGAGCAAGGGCCGCGGTATCGGTGTAGGCCGAAGGATCGCCCTCACGTGCGCACGGGGCGGCGCATTGGTCGAGTTGGGCCCGGACGCAGCCGGACTCTCGCCGCGGCTTGATCGGCAGACGGTCGGTGCAGGTGCGCAAGGGCAGCGCGAGGTGCAGCGCTTCGGCGGCCAGGGCGGCAGACGCTCGACCCGAGAAGGGGCCGATCGCGATGGCGTGGCTCGGTCGCACCTCGCCAACGGTCACCAGGCGCGGGTGTGGCTCGCTGGTGAGGGCGAGCCACACCTGACGCTCGGGATTGCGCGACCGGCGGTTATAGGGCGGCCGGTGCTCGACGATGAGTCGCACCTCGCGTACCCGTGCCTCGAGATCGGTCGCACACACGATCGGGTCCACCCGGTTCGCCAGACCGACCATCTCGGAGATACGCGGGCGCTGCTCGGAGTCGGTGAAGTAACTGCGCACCCGTTTGCGGATGTCACGGGAGGTGCCGACGTAGAGCGGCCGCCCCTGCGCATCACGGAAGACGTAGACGCCCGGCCGTTCGGGAAGGTCAGCCGCGAGGTGGCGTCGCTCGCGCTGCTGACGCGTTGTGCGTCCCCCGAATGCCAGAAGATCTTCGAGGCTGAAGACACCGAGCGGACCGATGCGATCGAAGAGCCCGTGCAGGACCGTGACCGTTGCGCGGGCATCGTCGAGCGCACGGTGCGTGGGAGAAGTGGGGGAGCGGAAATAGTTGGCGAGCGTCTGCAACTTGCAGTTGCGTACGTCGTCCTTCGTCAGAGCGCGGCGAGCGATGCGTGCGGTGTCGACGACGCGAGGTGCCGGCCATGGTCGCGCATGGAGTTCGCAGGCTCCGCGGAGGAATCCCATGTCGTAAGGGGCATTGTGGGCGACGAGCACAGCGCCCTGGGCGAACTCCCAGAAGCTCGTGGTGGCGGCGGCCACGGACGGGGCACCCGCGAGCATGCGGTCGGTGATGCCGGTGAGCGCGGCAACGAAGGGGGGGATCGGAGATCCGGGGTTGACGAGTGTCTGGAATTCGCCGAGCACCTCACCGCCACGCACCTTCACGGCGCCGATCTCGGTGATGCCGGCGTCCTGTGGCTTGCCCCCGGTGGTCTCGAGGTCAACGACCACAAACGTCACGTCGGCGAGCGGTGTGCCGAGGTCGTCGAGTGCCAGTTGCTGAGGATCGGCATGGTGCACGTCACGAGGACGGGCGCCGCCGGGAGCGCCCACTCCAGTGCCCGATGCCGCCATGTCACAGACGCTAGGTGCCCGGTCTGACACTGAGTCGCTGCGACACTCGGGTCGACTCGCAAGGGTGCGGACCGGTCGAACGACGGTGGGTGCCGGACGGGCTAGGGTCCTGCCATGGCGGACTTTCCCGACGCCCAACACCGCTGGCGATGTGGCCACTGCGGCAACCTGACGCGCTTCGATGTTCTGCGCTCGGCCCGGACTAGGGAGTTCTGGCACGTGAATCTCGCCGGTGAGCCGGAGATCGAATCGACCGAGGTCATCGAAGGACGAGTCGAGGAAGTGAAGTGCCGTTGGTGCGGCAACACCGATCGCATCGAGATCATCGCGCGGCCTGAACCCGGCCATGAGGGAGACAGCCCGCACGACATGGGCGGCGTCTAGGCGAACCGGCAGCTAGCGGCGACCGCGTCTGTGGCGAGCCCGTGCTAGTGACCGGCCGTCACTGTCAGACCCCCCGCCTACCGTGAATTGCATGGACAGCATCAGCCCACGTCGATCCATTGACGAGCGATGGAAGTGCGATGGTCGCCGCACGCAGGTGGCCGTCGGTGGTGGTCAGTGCTCGATCGCCTCGTCGGCATCAACAGGAGGGAGCCATCATGTCCGGTGGTGACATTTCGATTGACTGCGACCGTTGCCTAGCTCGGCCGGCCGCCTGTGGTGACTGCATCGTGGCGGTTCTCCTCGGGCCGATCGGCACCGTAGGTGAGCAGGAGCGCGCCGCGTTTGCCGTCCTGGCCGACTCCGGATTGGTGCCTCCGCTTCGGCTTGTGACCGACGTTGAGGGTGTTGCCTGAGGTGCGCCGTTCGCTCAGGCTAGATAGGTCGCAGCGCTGCCTGGCGCGCGACGACGAATAGCGACCAACCCGTGGCCAGCAGGAGCAGCGTGATGCGAATGACCTGCAGAGTGACCGCCCACCACGCGCCGTCAAGGTAACTCCCGTAGCCAAACGGGTAGATCACCTGCGTGACAAGCACGGACGGAGCGAGGATCCACACGACGGGGCGCAGCCGACTGCTGGGATCGAGGAACACCACCGCCGCTACCCCGAGCAGCCACACCGAGTACTGAGGTGACAGGACGCGGCTGCTGACCAGGCTGATCAGCAGGACTGTCAGCGCGACGTCTACCGGTGCGCTGGACTCAAGGCGTCCCATGAGTCGCAGGACACCAAGGACACCAATGGTGGCGAAACCCACGAGGGTGATGACCAAGCCGAGCGGGATGGTGATGGGGACGTCGACTTCCATGGCACCAAACCGGAACTCAGTGGGCACCTCGGTGAACACGTTCGCCACCATGAAGGGCAGTGCGCCCACGGACTCCACCTGCAGTCCGCGCGCACCCTGTTCGCCGAGGAACGACACGCCCCCGGTGGACCACAGTGAGACACCGATGAAGATCGCGGCGACGGCAAGAACGAAGCCGAGCAGCCCACGGGGCAGGGAGCGCCGGGGGAGTGCGATCAACATGAGCCCGGGCCACACCTTGAGCGTGGCGCCCAGCCCGGCGGCAGCGCCGCTCCACACAGGGCGGGCAATCAACACCAGTGTGAGCACCGCGGCGAAGGTGGGCAGAACGTCGAATCGGGCGAGGAACACCGGCCCCACGATGACCGCACCAATCACCCACGCCCAGGCGGCGCCGTAGCCGACATGTCGGCGTCGTCCGGCAACGGCGAGCACCGCCAAGGTTGCGAGGTCGCACAGCAGGGTGATCAGGACGAACCCGGCGACCGGGTTGGAGCCGAGGGTGGCAGCCACCGCGAAGACCACTCCGGCACCGGGCGGGTACTGCCACATGTCGTCGCCCACCGGGAATCGACCGGTCACCAGCAGGTTGGACCACTCGGCGTACAACTTGACGTCGTTGATGATCAGTGGACCGTCGGGGTAGGGGACGTGTCCGGTGAGGGCGCCAACCAGCAGCAGTCGCGTGATGACCCAGGTTGACGCCAAGGCCGTTGTGCTTGCCCCGAGGCGTGCCCCGATCACGGCGAATCGTCGGGTGTGGCGAGCAGACCGAGCTTGAGCGCCGTCATCAGGGCCTGGGCGCGGTTGCCGGCCCCGAGCTTGTCGTAGAGCTTCGAGATGTGGGTCTTGGTCGTCGACTCCGAGATGTACAGCTGCCGGGAAATTTGCGCGACACCGAGACCGTCCGCAAGCAGTGCAAGGACCTCGCGTTCGCGAGGAGAGAGTTGGGGCCCCTGGGGTGAGGTCCGTCGCTTGAGTGCCTCTGCGAGATCGGCGGAGGTGAAGGAGCGCGGCGCGCTGGCCGCGTGGCGCGCGGCCGCGACGATTTCCTCGGCCGGTGCACTCTTGGGCACGAACGCGCTGGCTCCCGCTTCCAGGGCATCGAAGAGTTGGTTATCGCCGGCGTACATGGTGAGGACCACGATGCCCATGTCAGCATCGTGATTGCGTAAGGCCCGCACGATGTCGAGGCCGGTTCCATCGGGCAGGCGTAGGTCAACGATGGCAACGGTCGGGTCGACCTTGCAGCCCACGGCAATGGCCTCGGCGACGCTGGCCGCTTCGGCGATGACCTTGAAGTCGTCCTCTCGTTCGAAGGCGCGGCGTAGGCCTTCACGGATGAGTTCGTGGTCATCGGCCAGGAGCACGCTGATGGTCACCGACGGTCCCCCTTCGCGGTCGCAGATGCGGTCTCGAGGGATAACTCCACCACAGTCCCCGACGGACTCCGCCGCTTGATGGTCAGTTCGGCGCCGATCCGTGCCGCGCGCTCGCGCATGATCTGCAGCCCGTAGTGATGGGGGCGGCCCCGACTGTCCGGGATCCCCTTGCCATCGTCAGCCACGCGCAGGAAGGCGCCGTCCTCGGTCACGCGGTAGGTCACCCACAGAGTGCGGGCGTCCGCGTGACGACGGGCATTGCCCACGGCCTCCTGGGCGATGCGCAAAATCTCCGATGCGACCCCGGGCGGTAGGCGCCCGGCGTCCTCGTCGAGGACCAGATGCACGGTGAGGCCTGACTCGGCTCCGACCGCGCGAACGTGGCTGGAGAGAGCGTCTCCGATGCCGGCACCGGCCTCGGAGCGCAGATCGAAGATCGATAGGCGCAATTCGGTGACGATGCGCGTCAACTCCCCGCGAATCCGATCGAGGGCCTGATGCGTCTCGTCATCGCTGGACTGGCTCAGGGCGTCGTCGAGGAGGAAGCCGAGCCCGGCCACCTCCTGCGCGATGCCGTCGTGGATCTCTCGAGCCAGTCGGCGTCGCTCCTCCAAGGTGGCCAGGTCGCGGACCTCGTCGAACAGGCGGGCGGTGTCGAGGCGAAGCGCGGCCTCGTCAGCCAGGCGCTGTGCATCGACGAGATGCTCCACCGGCCATAAGCCGTCATTGCGTTCTAGGCCGATGAGTCCGATGAGTTTGTCATCGAGTCGCAGGGGGATCACCGCGCAGGCATGTGAGGTGCCGATCTCCGGTCCTGTCATCCGGCCGAGTCGCTGGACCGCGGTACCGGACTCCCAGGCTTGACCCCAAAGACCTGAGTGCAGGCTCGGGTTCCAGCCCACTGCGCCCTCGGGTGATCGCGCCACGGGCACCAGGGTTCCGCTCTCGATGCGCACAAAGACTTCGGCACGGTCGTAGGGCAAGGCCTCGCTGAGATTCTCCAGGGCACTCTCGGCCAGGGCGGTTTCCTCCAGGCCGCCGGGCAACTGTCTCGCGATGTCGCGGAGCGAGGTCAGTAGCCGCCGTGCGGCGTCGTAGTCGGTGGGCGGAGGCGCGATTCGCTCGCGGATGTGCGCGGTCATCAACGCGCCCAGTCCGAGGGCTGCGCCGATGGCGAGTGCGACGATGACATCGGCGACCGCCGTGGGCAGTTCTGAGCTGACCCGGATGGTCGTCCCCGCGACGAGCACGAGGCCCTCAATCGCGATGGTGGCGCCGAGCCCGGGGAGTCCGAGGGAGTGCGCCGCGATGAGCGGGGGGACGAGCAGGTAGGCGATCGAGGGGCGATCACCGGGCATTGCGGTGACGACGACCAGGGTCGCCGCACCAGCTTCGATGAACTGCACGGCGTACGGGAGCCACACAGGCCGCGGGAACCACGATGCCAGGGTCGCGGCGATGGCGATTGCGGCCACCATGGCGACCTGCCCGGTCGAGACCCCCATGTCGCCGGTCACGATGGCGAGAAGGAGAACGGCGAGTACGCCGATCAGTCGGGTGAGCGCGTCGCGGCCCCGTCGCACGGCAAAGCCCAGCGCGGACGAATCGATCGTCCCGCTGGGCCCGCCTGAGATCAGGAGTAGAGAGCGTCCACGTCCGATGAGAACTCCTTCATCACGACGTTGCGCTTGAGCTTCATGGACGGCGTGAGCTGACCGCCTTCCTCGGTCCAATCAACCGGAAGGATGGCGAACTTCTTGATGGCCTCCGCATGCGACACGGCCTTATTGGCTTCGTCGACGCCCTTTTGAACCTCGGCGATGAGGTCGGGGTCGTTGACCGACGCGGCGATCGTTGTATCTGCGGGCTTGCCGGTTTGCTTCAGCCACGCGGGGAACGACTCGGGGTCGATCGTGACCAGAGCGGCGATGAAGGGTTGGCCGTCGCCGACCACCATGCACTGGCTGACCAGCGGATTGCCGCGCAGTCGATCCTCCAGGACCGCCGGGGCGACGTTCTTGCCGCCGGCGGTGACGAGCAACTCCTTCTTGCGCCCGGTGATCTTCACAAATCCCTGATCGTCGATCTCGCCGATGTCGCCCGAGTGGAACCAGCCGTCCGGCTCCAGTGCCTCGGCCGTGGCGGTGGGGTTGTTCCAGTATCCGACGTAGATCTGCGCACCGGCCAGCATCAATTCGCCGTCCTCAGCGACCTTGACCGAAGCGCCGGGGAAGGGTTGACCGACGGTGCCGATCTTGATGGCGTCCGGCCGATTGACGGTCGTCGCCGCGGAGGTCTCGGTCAGGCCGTACCCCTCGAGGATCGTGACACCGATACCGCGGAAGAAGTGGCCGAGGCGCGAGCCCAGCGGCGCACCACCGGAGACGGCCCACGCGACCTTGCCGCCCATCGCCGCACGCAACTTGGAGTAGACCAGCTTGTCGAACACCTTGTGCTTGAGCTTCAGGCCGAGGCCAGGTCCACCGCTGTCGAGTGACTCCGAGTACGCGATCGCCGTCTTGGCGGCGGTGTCGAAGATGTTGCCCTTGCCTTCGGCGGTGGCCTTCTGCTGGGCGGAGTTGAAAACCTTCTCGAACACGCGTGGTACGGCGAGCAGGAACGTCGGCTGGAACTCCTGCAGATCGCCGAGCAGATTCTTCACGTCGGGGGCGTGGCCTAGTCGCGCGCCCGAGCGAATCGCACCGAGCTGGATGATGCGTCCGAAGACGTGCGCGAGGGGTAGGAAGAGAAGCGTGGAGGAGCCGGGAACGCTGAACAATTGCGGCATCGCGGCGACGACGTTGTCGACCTCGAACATGAAGTTGCGATGGGTGAGCATGCAACCCTTGGGCCGCCCTGTTGTGCCCGACGTGTAGATGATGGTCGCCAGCGACTCGGGATTCAGCGTGGCGCGGCGGCTCTCGAGTTCTTCGTCGCTGATTCCGGCGCCGGCGGCAGCCAAGGTATCGAGGGCACCGTCATCGAAGATCCACACGCGGCTGCAGTCGGGCAGGTCGTGCGACACCTCGTCGAAGACCGCCTTGTTCTTGGCGCTCTCCAGGAAGACGCCCACGGCGCCGGCGTCGCCGAGGATCCACTGAACCTGCTCGGCCGACGAGGTCTCGTAGACCGGCACGCCCGTTGCGCCGGCGTACCAGATCGCGTAGTCAGCGACGGTCCAGTCGTAGCGGGTGCGGGACATGATGCCGACGCGTTGGCCGGGCTCGACACCGGAGGCGACGATGCCTTTGGCGACGGCCTTGACCTGGTCGAGGAACTGCTGCGAGGTGACGCCAACCCAGGCGCCGCCGCGGTGGACCGACAGCGCCATGCGGTGGGGCGCCTGGTCGGCGTTCTCGACGATCGCATCGACCAGGCTGCCGGATGTCGGCGCGGGAACGATGGCAGGGACGCTGAATTCGGTCTTCACGGGATCTCCCAGGGTCAGTCTCCCCCGTGGGGAGACGCTGCACATAGCCACGCTAGGGGATTGCCCGCGCTGGGGCTACCCGAACGCCATACTCCGTCCGCCGAGGCGGCGGGGAGCGAGGGTCGGGTCCTATCCTTGCCCCATGGCAAGCGTGGACCTGGTCGACGAGACCTACATCGTCGTCGAGCGCACGCGCATCGCTGCGGTGGTTGCCGATCCTGGCCGATGGCGGTCCTGGTGGCCGTCGCTGAACCTCGTGGTTTTCATGGATCGCGGCCTTGACGGCATGCGGTGGTCGATTACCGGCGACCTGGTGGGCTCGGCGGAAATCTGGCTGGAGACGCAGCCGGAGGGCGTCTTGGTGCACTACTACCTACGCGCCGAACCCACCGTGCCGGGCAGCAGGACCGAGGCACGTCGGTTGCCCGACTCCGCGCGCGGCGCTCGCGAGATGGATCGCTTGCGGCGGCGCCACGCATTGGCCTGGAAGCGCACGGTCTGGTCGCTGAAGGACGAATTGGAAGGCGAACGACGTCCAGGGGAACCCGGCTAGGCTGCGCACATGGCCGATCAAACCGAGTCCAGCATCGTGATCGACGCGCCCGCCGCGACGATCATGGGTGTCATCGCGGACCTTCCGGCGTACCCGCAGTGGAGCGATGGCATCACCGAGGTGAGCGTGCTTGAAGAGAAGGACGGCCGGCCCTTCCGCGCGCGCTTCCACCTGGAGTCCGGGCCCATCCGTGACACCTATGAACTGCAGTACACGTGGGACGGCGATAAGCGAGTTTCGTGGACGCTCGTCTCCGGCGACATGCTGACCGGGATGGACGGGGTCTACGAGCTCACCCCGGAAGGTGACGGC
>JAYNIC010000063.1:0-7855 GCA_038108715.1 Candidatus Nanopelagicales bacterium
CCCGTCACCGGAACCGCCCACCTGAGTCAGCAGCGTTCGACAGATGACGATGAAGAGTGCGGTGAGGATGGTGCCGCCCAGAGCGAACAGCCAGGCGCGCTTCAAAGCGTGGCTTCCGCTCGCCAAGATGAGGACCACCACGGTGAGCACTGCCGGGCTCACGGCCGCCCCCAGGGCGAAGGGCAGCGTGCCCAGGACCACGTTGCTCACCGCTGACTGCCCGCCACAACATCAGTCTGACACCTCCGGACGATCGACAAGGTGAAGCCACGGGTGCCACGCCCCGCGAAACGTCGCCCCACCGCGCTATCCCAGGGGTCGCTAGGTCAAGATGACCCTGTGGTCGCGGACCCGAAGTCTCCTCGCCGGCGCTTCCGCTTGACCTTAAGTCAGCGCGTACCGTTAACCATCGCGTTCGTCCTTTCCCTCTCGGGACTTGCCTACACTGCCGTGGCTGTGAACGCGGTGACGAGATCGCTCACCGACCAGTCTGAACAAGAAGTCCACAACATGCGCGCCACCATTGGCGCTCTCGGTGGCGGCGAGTGAGGACAACGCCCAGATCATCGACGGCTTCGCGGCCACGATCAATGGCACGGCGATGGAGTACGGCGCACTCTTCTCACAGTCCTACACCTGGACTGGAAGCACGCCGGTCACGGCCAACGCCGCCCAGATCGGCGACTGGGCCACCGAACCGAGCAGCGACAACAACGCGGACGGCTGTGACACCTTCAGCAGCGCCGATGCCGCCGCGATCTCCGGCAAGATCGTCCTCCTCAGGTGGGATGACAATGACGCCACCCGTCGCTGCGGATCGGCAGGACGCTCAGAGAATGCGGCCGAGGCTGGAGCTACCGGTGCGATCCTGGGTTCGGCGCAGTCCATGCTTGACGTCGGCATATTCGGCGCTGAGTCCATCCCAGTCGTGCTGAGCAATGCCGAAGGCACGAACGCCGTACACGAAGCTCTCACTGCGGGCAGCGATGTGACTGTCACGCTCTCCGACGCCTACCGCAACAGCCAGAAGGTGGTTGTCACCGGATCGGACGATCCCACCGACATGCTCGCCGACTTCACCTCACGCGGGACCGCGCTGGCGTCTGCTGGTGATTCACCACCTCAACTCGCTGGCGAACAAGGCCGAGGTCGTGCCGGTCGGTTAGGGCCTTGCCGCACCGACACAGGCTCGATCGACGGGTCTACTTGGAGTGGTTGATGAAGGGCGGGATCACGTACGTCGTATCCAGTCCGTCCGGTGCACACTCCGGGGTCGAAGCCGGGCACGGCAGGATCGACGGCGGCTCATCACCCGGCTGCGCGTAGTACATGCGCAGGATCGGCTGAATGAGCGACGTCACACTGGGCGCGTCCGGGTAGATCCCCTGCAGATACTCCTGCGAGGGCGTGGGGATCCAGTTCGTCGCCGGTACGCCGTCGGGCAGACTCGGAGACATCCAGATCGTGTAGGAGCCGTCCTCATTCGCCACGAGTCCTGGAAGACCCTTGGCCGCCGACTCCAGCTGCAGTGATCCCAGCTGCGAGACCGGTTGCACGATGCCGTACGTCAACGGATCTTTGTCACGCTGCTCGACGGTGAGCGCGACAGTCACACACGCCTTGCCACTGTTCGAGCAGGTGTCCGCCGCCCCGGCCGGCTTCTGGATCGGCGTTCCGTTTTCCGACAATTGCTGCTGCCAGTACGTCGAGATCGGGTATGTGTAGGTCGTCTCCTGAACTCCGGGGAACGTCCCGGGCGCGTTCACGATCGGGTCGGCCGCGATGTAGTAGGACGTCAGCGGCTCAAGCCCAAAATCTCCGGCGTTGTCCCCGAACATGATCGCCGTGCTCGGCCGGAGGGGGCCGACATCAGAGGCCAGCGTCGTGATCGTGTTCTTTGCCGTGTTGATGTCGATCACCGGCGACTCGGCGCGGGAGTACGCCGTGTTGAGCACGCTCGCCTGGGAGATGAACGGCGCTGCGGCCTCGGAGAAGTCCGGCTGGTAGACCGTGAGAGACCAGAAGCCCAACAGGTTGCCGTCTGCGTCCTCGGCCATGGGGGGCAGGATCCCATCGGCTGGCACACCTTCGGAGCCGTCCGGCACTGTGAAGGTGATGGAGTAGGCGTCATCGCCGTCCATGAAAGACGTTCCGCCGTCTTCGCGCAGAATGGTCGAGTAGAAACCATCGGTCGGCAGGTTCGGGAAGCCGCCGGCATAGATGGCCGTCGCCCGGCCTAGGTAGCCGATCTTGGTATTGGCATAGGTGCCGAACTCGTCATCACGATTGATGTAGAGCCAATAGTTGGTCTCGGGTGTCGTCGCCTTAAGCAGGCGAGCCTTGGCGGCGGTGAGACCGTCCTCAAAGCCCTTCTGCATCGCCGCGAGTTCGTCGTCACCCCAGCCATCAGGCACGGTGAAACCGTTGACGGTCAGACCGATGGACTTGAACGACTTGAGGGTCTTCCACTGGCCCGCGGAGGGTGAGAAATAGGTGCCGTCGAAGCCGGGCTGCGGCTGCACGTACGACGGCAGATCCGCCGCGGTGGTGCCGCCGATGCCGGTGCGCTTTGTCGGCAGGCCGTTGAGCTTCAGGGCGATCCCGACCTGCGTGAAGTAGTCGACGGCATCCGTCGGCACATTGCGCCACTTCTCGGCCTGCTTCTGCTTCTTGGCCGAGGCCGGGCAGATGTTGTAGGCGCACTCACCGGTCGGATAGACCGGGGCGTAGCCGTTGGCCTTGAACTCAGCGAGGGTGTTCATCGCGTACTTCTTGGCGACGTTCTCGAATGAGTTGACAAAACTGCGCGGGTCGGACGGCGGAGCATTCGGATCGCCAAGGACGCGCACGAGAATCTCCCCGCGATTTGTGCCCAGTGAAATGACGGGGAAGGTGATCCCGCCCATGGTGACGCTGGTCTTATCCGCGTACTCCGACTCCGGGCCGACCACGAGGAAGTGGGTCATCTCATCCGACGGCGTCGTCCTGGTGCCGGGGTCGGCAACGGTGTTCACGAAGGCATCCAGTACCTGGAACATCTGATAGGTGCCATTACTCGGCGGCACGGTGTAGACGAGGTCGGTCTGCTTGAGCGAGAGCGACGAATTGAGGTAGATGACCGAGGCGTTGCCCGCATTGGTCGACGCGTTGTTCCACTGCGCGGCGTAAGGCGAATAGGCGATGGTGTTGTACGGCGCGGTGATGAGCTTGTTGTAGCGATTGAATCGATAGACGAACTCCGGCGCAAGACCCCAGATCGCCGCTTCCGCGGACGTCTTCCGAATGTCGGAGAGGCGCTGCGCCTGAGCCGACTCCGCACTCGCCGCGGGCAACGGCGCTACCGCGGCCCCAATAATGAGTGCGCCCGCAGCGCCGACGGCCGCGAGAGAAAAACGGATCCGCCTGGTCCGCGTTGGCATTGGCATGTGTCTACCCCTCGTCACGCCCTTGGCGCATAGGTGTCATCGGCCGCTCGTTCGGCCCTTACCAGCAGACCGCGCGCCGCCAGGGGGCATCTACCGTGCTGGCACCATCGACTCTGGGACGAGACCGTGAGTCGCTCGACTAACCCCGCCCACCGCAACACGCTCGAGGGCGTTAAGCAAGGATGGTCCCGTGGTCGCGGACCCGAAATCTCCCCGCCGGCGCTTCCGCTTGACCTTAAGCCAGCGCGTCCCCTTGACCATCGCGCTCGTTCTCTCCCTTTCCGGCCTCGCCTACACCGCCGTGGCTGTGAACGCAGTGACGAGAGCACTCATTGCCCAGTCCGAACAAGAAGTCAGCAATGTGCATGCCGCCATCGGTGCCCTCGTACAAACCGAATACAACGACATCGTGGCGTACAGAAATGACGCCTTGGAGAAGCGCAAGCAAAGTTTGCGGGACATCGCCGCCCCCATCGCGGCCTCCCTCGATGAGTTCGCCGCAGCCGCCGAGAGCGGTGAACTCACTACCGCGCAGGCGCAGGCCCGCTCCCTGGACATGGTGAAGCGCGTGCGATTTGGGAACGATGACTACTTCTTTGTCTACGACCTCGACCTCAACGCAATCGGCCACCCCGACGATCGCATCCAGGGACGCAACCTCTCAGACATGCAGGACGCCGACGGAAGGTACCTGGTACGCGAAGCGCGTGACCTTGTGCTGACGCAAGGCAGTGGCTACCTTGAGTATCGCTGGGAGAGGCTGGATGGAGCACTGCCCTCACCCAAGATCGGCTACATGTTCCTCTACGAACCGTGGGATTGGCTCGTCGGGACAGGTGTGTACGTGGATGATGTGGACGCCGAAGTTCAGCAGAGACTCACGGCCATCGAATCTGGGTTGCAGCAGACCTTTGCCGATCTCACCTTTGCTGGGGATGGGTTTTTCTTGGTCCTCGACCGCGCCGGCGATGTTGTCGCGAGTGGCTCACCGGCGGTGTCCGCCGCGGCGCAGACGGCAGCGGGGCAACAGGCGATCGCCTCGATTCTCGCCACCGCACCGACCCAGACAGGGGTTGAGCTCACGACGACTATTCAGGCCCCCTGGAGCCCTGATGGTGATGACGCCTGGCGTGTACAAACGTCAACAACCGGTGGCGACTTGGACTGGGTACTCGTCTCCGCGGTAAACGAAGAGAAGTTGGCGGCACCCGCGCGGGCGCTCGCTATCGGGATGGCCCTCACCGCGGTCCTGGTTATCCTCGTGGGGCTGACCCTCGGGGTGCTACTGAGCCGCCGCATCACCAAACCCGTCGATTCGATCGCGCGTGCGGCCACCTCACTGGCCGACGGCACCTTCGATCCGGCGGCGTTGGACACCGCCGCACAACGGAAGGACGAACTCGGCGACCTCGCTCGCACCGTCCGGACGATGGGCATCGAGATCGTCGAGCGTGAGCGTCGACTGCAAGAGCAGGTCCAACAACTGTCCGTGCAGATCGATCGGGCGAAGGTGGCTGCGGAAGTCCAGGAGATCACTGAGAGCGACTACTTCCAACGGCTCAAGTCCCGGTCCCGTGAACTTCGGGATCGAGATGACTGACGCTCGTGACCGGCTGGAGCGCCCCATCTTCATTGTGGGCTCGCCGCGTTCGGGCACGACCTTGCTTCAGAATGTGCTGTCTCGCGAACCCAGCCTTTTCAAGCTCGGGCGCGAAAGCAGATTCCTCTGGCACCGCCTGGGCGGGCAGGAGGTAACCGGATCGTTTCCCGGTGCTGACGCGGTCGCAGCCGAGTACGTGGCAGAGGCATACCGAGGGGAGCGAGCCTGGCGCGCCGATGAGCAGCGACGATGGGCAGTTCGCTGCACCAGCCAGGGAATCCCTGCCCAATACCTCGATCTCCCCCATGAACTTGTCGAGGAACTTGGCACCGAGGCTGTGGGTCCCTTCGCCGACTCAATGCAGAGCGAAACCGCGCCCTTTACGCTGCCACCCCTCGATCCCGTGTGGGCCGCGGACACAGAGGGTCCGGTACGGCTGGTCGACAAGGACACCGGACACTGCTGGCGGATACCGGAACTGTCGGCGGGGTTTCCTGACGCGCAGTTCATCTTCATCGTGCGTGATCCAGAAGATGCCATGCGCAGCCTCATGGCCGGCTGGCGGCATCCCACCTGGTTCTTCACTTATCGCCTGGACACACCGCTGAACATCGCTGGCTACAGCGACTTTGCACCCTGGGGGCAGCGATGGTGGAACTTCAACCTGTTTCCGGGTTGGGAGTCGCTCGTAAGCGCGCCCCTTGAAGAAGTGGTCGATGCGCAGTGGTGTGCTGCCGTTACCCCCATCATCGAGCACGGCGTGCCACTCATCGAGCAAGGAAGGGCCATCGTGACGACCTACAAGAGTCTGGTCAGCGAAACCCGAGCAACGCTGGGCGCCATAGCGGCGTTCGCGGATCTTGACGCAAGTTCCCTCAGGGCCGAGGACCTTGACCGGGCATATATGTCGATGAGCGCCTCGACCTTCGATCCGGGCAGCAGTGACCTCCGGCAACGTGCCGATCGGGCACGGGAACTCTTGGACCCCCTGTCGACATTCCTCCCGGCTGGGCGCGCCTGACCGAGTTCTGGCCCCCCCCCGTTACAGAGCGTCGAGTATGCGAGCCATGGACGCTCGTGAACGCGCCCGCGACTGAAGGGCGCCCGTCACGCGATCGCGGTCCGCGATCACGTAGTCGAGCAACTCCCTGCCGAACTCCGAGACGACGAAAATCGTCTCAGGGTCTTGTTCGCTCAGGTTCACTCCGAGGACAATTTCGTCACCCGGATCCTGCTCCGGGAAGAGAGCGTTGAAGGACAGGCCCAGTTCTCCAAGACCCGAGCCGAAGTAGGCGGTCAGTGGGTTCATGAGCGGCAGGTGGACAGTGATCACCTCGAATCGTTCTGTCTCAAAACGGCGGATGAGCCCTTGGAGGGCTTCCACGAAGTCCTGTCCGTATTCCGCGACCCGAATCTGTGCGTGCTTAGTTGCCGACAGCAACTCGGTGACAAATTGCGACTTTGGTGGCAGATCGGCCGGTGGTCGACCTGCCTCGGAGTGGACCAGGCGAGGCAGGCCAACGGCCTGGTAGATGCGCTCAAGGATGTCGCGATAACGCGCAGGCACGTGTACCGCTTGCTCGACCGGCGTCATGAGCGGCCGGTACATAATCATGACCGCGCGCCGGAAGCCCTTGGGCCCGTCAAACCCGATGAACTCCACGTCCGCCGGTTGTCGACCGAGCACAAGCCCGGTCTCGTGGAACCCGACCCTGAGCGCACCGGCTTGAGTGGCCGGATGCGCGGTAACTCCCTCGACGTAGATTCCACGCATCCCCAGGGCGAGTATTTGCGGCATGAAGGCCTCATCGATGCGGTTCACGATCCCGCGCCGCTGGAAGGCCGGGTCGACAGCACCCGGGCCGGCCGAGGCCATCAGGGAATCCGGAGTGGGCCGCATCAGCCCGTTGTGACCCACGATGCGCCCGGAAGGCAGAACAGCAACCATTCCCTCGTGGATGTGCGTCTCGATCTTGTGCCTGAAGACATCCGGCTCGTAGAGCCATGGCATGCCGATCTTGGTGTAGCCGTACGTGCGGAAGTACAGGCGCGCGACTTCAACGGCGTCATCGCTGCTAATTGGTCGGATGACGATGCTGTCGATATCCGCCGATTCGTCGTCGTTGCCCGCGGCTTCGGCCGCCGCGACGAAATCTGGATCATCTACAAGGCTGCCTGTGTTCACCGACCGGCTGACCCTTAACTCACTGCCCCTCACGCCGTCACTGACGAACTCCATCGATTCGGCATAGCCCAGTGCGAGCAGCGTTTCCAATCTCACGGGCAACTCGCCGTTGAGATACGTGGACGGTGCGCCACGCTGCTTGAGAACGACCTTCACTTGGCCGGGTTCGTAGCTCAGAGACACATCCACGTCGATCGCGTCGGATCCCTCGAACGAATCAGCGATGACCGTCGAGAGCGCCTCACTCAGAAGTGACGCCAACTGCGTGCACTCGATCGCATCCAGCCCGAAACGTCCGGCAGTATCAGCAACGGCTCGGGCGGCAACGTCGAGAGTCGATACGTGAGAGAGGGACAACCTCATCACCGTGGAACTCATGAGGGCACCCCCGCATGAAGTCGTTCTGCGATGCCGCGGACCTGCTGTGACCATGGATGTTCAGGGTGGAGAAGTGAAAACAGACCACCGGACGCGTTGACGACCACCTCTTCGGAAAGCGGTAGGACGGCAATGGTCTCGGCCCCGTAGGCATCGTCCAACTGCTCGCGGAGGTCGGTCAGCCCCGAGGGCACCTTGTTAGCGACGAGGAACAGCGACGGCACCTCGAGTCGGCGAGCGACATCGACCGTCACGGCGGTCCCCTGA
>JAYNIC010000063.1:7865-10651 GCA_038108715.1 Candidatus Nanopelagicales bacterium
TCCTGGCGGTCCGGTCGCAGGATAAGCAGCAGGACGTCGCTCAAGGTAATCGAAAGGAGGGTCTCCTCGTTGAGGCCGGGATGAGTGTCAACGAAAAGAAAGTCCAGATCCAGATCCCGGGCGAGCTGGCGCATCCCGTCACTCAGGGACTCCACGTCGTATCCATCGCGCAGGATCCTTGCGATGTCTCCGGGTTTCATACTCGAGGGGACGAGATGAAGGGATCCGCCAGGAGCCACGCCCGTCGACATCGACACGCGATCGGTGATGTCGTGAGCGACGTCCCTGATAGGGCGAGTCCCCCACAGATAGTCGTTGAGCGTGCGATCCAGCGTCTCGTCGAAGCCGAAGAGGACATGGATCCCAGGGCTTTGAATATCGCAGTCAATGACGCCGACACGGTGGCCAAGAGCAACCAGATTCGCGGCAACGTTGGATGTTGTATTGCTCTTCCCGGTGCCACCCCGGAAGGAGTGAACCGAGACCACAGTAGTCATAGGCGTGAACGTACAGTGTTTAGCGGGTCGCTAACGCACCTTCGCGCAAGGCCGCTGACCTGGCGGTGGGTCGCCGGGGGCTCGAACCCCGAACCTACGGATTAAAAGTCCGCAGCTCTACCATTGAGCTAGCGACCCTGGGATGCCTGCCGAATATTGGGAACCGACTTCGGGTACACCCACGGAGCAAGGGTAGCCATAGACGCTCAGAGAGTTTGCGCCCTCCCAGCCAGACCCACTGAGGGCGGGTTGACAGCCCAGCTGGTGAATCGAATTCGCCCTATGAACCAGCGGTGGACTGGATAACCTCTCCGAATGCAGGTCCCGCCAGTGACCACAAGCGATGTTGAGCGGATCACGCAGGGCTACCACCCGGAGCCGGATCGATCGCATTCCCTGCGTGCCGAGGCCTACACCGAGCCGCTGTGGGATGCCGTCGACCGTGCCGCCATATTCGCCCGGACGTGGCAGTGGGTGTGCCATGTGGAACAGGTCCGGGAGCCCGGCAGTTACCTCGCCGTGGACGTTGCTGGTCAGCCCATCGTCGTGGTCCGCGACCGGTCCGGTGAACTCCGCGCCTTCTACAACGTCTGCAAGCACCGCGCGCACGGACTCGTCCAAGGGTCCGGGTCGACGAAGAATCTCGTGTGTCCCTATCACGGCTGGACCTACGGACTTGATGGCCAACTCAAGGCAACTCGCCGTGCTGACCAGCTCCCCGGCTTCAACCGGGGAGGCATCTGCCTGGAGGGGGTGCAGGTCGAGGAATTCGGCGGGTTCGTCTACGTCAACCTCGACCCAAACGCCGCTCCCCTGTCCGAGCAGGCACCGGATCTTGCCGCCGAGATCGCCCAGTGGGCACCAGACGTCGCCCACCTGACCTTGGCCAAGCGCCTGACCTACCGGATCAACTCCAACTGGAAGAACGTCATCGACAACTTCCTCGAGTGCTACCACTGTCACATCGCCCACAAGGAGTTCGTCGACCTGGTCGACATGGACACCTACGAGGTCAAGACTCACGGCATCTGGTCCAGCCACTTCGCCGACGCGGGCGGTCACTCCAACAGCGCCTACGACGTCAGCGAGGCCACCGTCAAGGTCCACGCCGTGTGGTGGTTGTGGCCCAACACCTGCCTGCTGCGCTACCCCGGACGCGGCAACTTCATGGTTCTGCAGGTCCTTCCCGAAGGCATCGACGGATGCACCGAGATCTGGGACTTCTACCTCGAGGACACCGATCTGACGGAGGGCGAGGTCGAGTCGGGCCGTTATATCGACGAGGTGCTGCAGGTGCAGGACATCACCATTGTCGAGAGCGTGCAGCGTGGGATGTCGACACCCGCCTTTGACCAGGGCCGCATCGTCTACGACCCCGACGGCAGCGGTTTGTCCGAACACGGCGTACATCACTTCCATGGCCTTATCCTCAACGCCTACCGAACAATGGCGGAGAGGTCGACTGCATGAGCAAGCCCGTCATCATTACGTGCGCTCCGACCGGTGGCATCCACACGCCCACGATGTCGCCCTACCTACCGATCACCCCAGCCCAGATCGCCGAGGCATCGCTTGGTGCCGCAGACGCGGGCGCCGCCATCATCCATCTGCATGCGCGCAATCCGGAGACGGGCCGACCCGATCCGCGACCCGAACTCTTCCGAGAGTTCATGACGAGGATCGCCGACTCCAGCGATGTCGTGATGAATGTCTCGACCGGCGGTGGCCTCGGCATGACACTTGATGAGCGTCTACGCGCCGCCCTCGATATTTCGCCGGAGATGGCCTCCTTGAACGTCGGCTCGCTCAACTTCGGCATCTTCCCGATGGCCGCGAAGTACTCCGATTGGCAACACCCCTGGGAGCCGGAGTTCTTGGAGATGACGCGTGACTTCATCTTCAAGAACACCTTCGCCGATCTCGAGCGCATCGTGAAGGAACTCGGCCAAGGTCATGGGACGAAGTTCGAATTCGAGTGCTACGACCTCGGTCACCTCTATAACCTCGCGTGGCTCATCGACCAGGGCTGGCTCGAACCGCCGTTCTTCGTCCAGATGGTCTTCGGCATCCTCGGGGGCGCCGGCGCGGACCTAGACAACCTGCAGCACATGCACAGCATTGCCGACAAACTGTTCGGTGACTCCTACGAGTGGTCCGTGCTCGCCGCCGGTCGACACCAGATGCCTTTCGCCACCTCGGCCGCCACACTCGGGGGCAACGTCCGCGTGGGACTTGAGGACAGCCTGTGGATCGGGCCCGGTGAGTTGGCCGCGTCGAACGCCGATCAGG
>JAYNIC010000064.1:0-10578 GCA_038108715.1 Candidatus Nanopelagicales bacterium
AATACGAACAGCGCACGCACCCCGATCTCGACGTGCTGTCGCACAAGTTGACCCTGTGGGACCTCGATCGTGAATTCGCCACGGGTGGCTTTGCGGGCAAGCCGCTCATGAAACTTCGTGAGATCCTCGGTGTCCTACGCGACTCCTACACGCGCAGTATCGGTATCGAGTACATGCACATCCAAGATCCCGAGCAGCGCGAGTGGATTCAAGAACGCGTGGAGGTGCCCCACCGCAAGCCCTCGCGTGAGGAGCAATTGCGCATCCTGCACAAGCTCAACGAGGCCGAGGCCTTCGAGACCTTCCTGCAGACCAAGTACGTCGGACAGAAGCGATTCAGTCTCGAGGGCTCGGAGTCGCTCATCCCCCTGCTCGACGAGATCCTCTACTGCGCGGCCCACGCCGATGTCATCGAGGTCGCCATTGGCATGCCGCATCGGGGGCGCCTGAACGTACTCACCAACATCGCCGGGAAGGGTTTCCGGCAGGTCTTTGCCGAGTTCGAGGGCAACTACGGCGAGGAATCGGTGCAGGGCTCCGGCGATGTGAAGTACCACCTCGGCACTCAGGGCACCTACCGCAGTAGCGACGGATACGAGACCCTCGTCTACGTCGCTGCCAATCCCTCACACCTCGAGGCGGTCGATCCGGTCCTCGAGGGCATCGTGCGCGCCAAGCAGGATCTGCTGCCGCGCGATGAGATCCCCCGCATCCTGCCCCTTCTGCTGCACGGGGATGCGGCGTTCGCCGGCCAGGGCATCGTCGCCGAGACCCTCAACCTCTCCCAGTTGCAGGGATACCGCACGGCGGGCACGGTTCACGTGGTCGTCAACAACCAGGTCGGCTTCACCACCTCGCCGAAGTACAGCCGCTCGTCGGTCTACCCGACCGACGTGGCGCGCATGGTGCAAGCGCCGATCTTCCACGTGAACGGCGATGATCCCGAGGCCGTTGTCCGCGTGGCCAAGCTCGCTTTCGAGTTCCGGCAGGCGTTCCACAAGGACGTCGTCATCGACCTGGTCACCTACCGTCGTCGCGGCCACAACGAGGCCGACGATCCCTCGCTCACGCAGCCCCTCATGTACGAACTCATCGACGCCAAGCGCTCGACGCGCAAGCACTACACCGAATCGCTCATTGGCCGCGGCGACATCACCGTCGAGGAGGCCGAGGAGGCGCTGCGCCACTTCCAGGAACAACTCGAACACGTCTTCCAGGAAACCCGCAGCGATGCGCCGGAAGCCCACACCTTCAGCGACTCCTCCGACGAGGTCGTGCGCACCGGGCAACTCACCCTGGCACCGATGGGGCCGGCTGGCGACATCCTCACCGGCATCGAACGCTCCGCTGTGGACCTCGTGGTCGAGTCCCAACTCACCATGCCCGATGGCTTCACTCTCCATCCCCGCCTGGCACCGCAGTTGCAGCGTCGTGCGCAGATGATCGAGGACGGCACCATCGACTGGGGCATGGCCGAGGCGCTCGCCATCGGCTCGCTGCTGCTCGAGGGGCGCTCGGTGCGCCTGTCCGGCCAAGATTCCCGCCGCGGAACGTTCGGACACCGCCACGCAGTCATCGTTGATAAGGCGACCGGTTGGCAGTACAAGCCACTCAAGCGGCTCTACCGTGACGGTGCCAAACTGTGGGTCTACGACTCGATGCTCAGCGAGTTCGCGGCCGTGGGATTCGAATACGGCTACTCCGTGGCGCGACCGGACGTGCTGACGATGTGGGAGGCGCAGTTCGGCGACTTCGTCGACGGCGCGCTGACCATCACCGTTGAGTTCATCTCCTCCGGTGAGCAGATGTGGAGCGAGCGGTCTTCGCTGGTCATGCTCCTCCCCCACGGCTACGAGGGGCAGGGACCGGATCACTCGTCGGCACGCATCGAGCGCTTCCTGCAGATGTGCGCCCAGGACAACATGACGATCGCGATGCCCTCCACGCCAGCGTCGTACTTCCATCTGTTGCGATGGCAGGCGCTGTCACCGCTCATTCGCCCCCTGGTGATCTTCACGCCCAAGTCCCTCCTACGCGCGAAGTTCGCCACGTCACCGCTGGACGACTTCACCCAGGGGTCGTTCCGCCCGGTGATCCCGGACACCACGGTGGAGCCGGACGACGTACGCCGGGTACTCCTGTGCAGCGGCAAGGTCTACTACGACCTCGTCGCCGAGCGAGAGGCTCGCGGCGATCGCGAGACCGCGATCATCCGACTTGAGCGGCTGTACCCGCTGCCGTGGCGAACCCTTCCTGCGATGGTCGGCGCCTACCCGAACGCCTCAGTCGTGCGCTGGGTCCAGGAGGAGCCGGCGAATCAGGGGGCCTGGTCGTTCATGGCGCTGAACCTGCCGGAGATCATCGGTCGATCCCTTGAGTGCGTGTCGCGACCCTCGTCATCCTCCCCCGCGGTGGGCAGCCACCACCGCCACGAGGAGGAGCAGAAGTGGGTCGTGCAGGCGGCGTTCAACTAGCGCCATGTACTTCACCGACCGAGGGATTGAGGAACTCCAACGCCGACGCGGCGAGGAGGAGGTCAGCCTGGACTGGTTGGCCGAGCGACTGATCGAGTTCGTCGACCTCAATCCGGAGTTCGAAACTCCGATCGAGCGGCTGGCCACCTGGCTCGCCCGTCTCGACGACGAAGAAGACTAGTTTCGTCGTCGTCGGTGCAGTCCCCGCGATTGTTGGGGCGATTCGCCCTCGGCACCTGCGAACAAGGTGACGCCGTACGCCGCGCGGAACGGGCCCTCGCCTCCGGCTCTCTCATCGGTGCCGGTCGCGGGGCGCTGTGGGCACTGCTGGTGGGTGTCGGGCGCGTGCTCGCTGGACTCTACGCGCAGACACTGCGCCGCATGCTGTCTCGATCCGAGTACGGGCAGTAGACCTCAGCGGCGGGCGACTCCGTCGCGGCGCGCGGCCTCGGCCACCGCGCGGGGCACCTCGGCGGACACCCGGCGATCAAAGACGCTGGGGACGACGTAATCGGCACTGAGCTCATCGCCCACCACATCGGCGATAGCGTGTGCGGCCGCCAACTTCATCCCCGACGTGATCACCGGCGCGCCCACATCGAGCGCCCCGCGGAAGATCCCGGGGAACGCCAGCACATTATTGATCTGATTGGGGAAGTCGCTGCGCCCGGTGGCCACGACCGCCGCGTGCCGCCGCGCCACCTCCGGGTGGATCTCCGGATCGGGGTTGGCGAGGGCGAAGATGAAGCAGCCCGGGGCCATGCGCGCCACGGTGTCGTCGTGGATCGTGCCAGCGGACACACCGATGAAGACGTCGGCGCCCACGAGGGCCTCATCGATCGATCCGGAGATGTTCGCCTTGTTGGTGCGCTCGAGGAGCGCGATCTTCGTGTCGTTCAGATCGCCTCGGTCTGCGGAGATGATCCCTTTGGAGTCCGCAACGGCGATGTCACCAATTCCGGCGTCGAGCAGGATGTCGGTGACGGCAACTCCCGCGGCCCCGGCACCGGACACGACGGCGCGCAGATCGCTGATCTCGCGCCCGGTCAGCTTGGCTGCGTTGATGAGCGCCGCCAGGACCACGACCGCGGTGCCGTGTTGATCGTCGTGGAAGACCGGGATGTCCAAAGCCTCATCGAGCCGACGCTCGATCTCAAAGCATCGAGGCGCGCTGATGTCCTCGAGGTTGACGCCGCCGTACGCCGGGGCGATGCGGATGACCGTCTCGACGATCTCGTCGACGTCCTTGGTATCCAGGCAGATCGGCACGGCATCGACACCGCCGAACTCCTTGAACAGCAGCGCCTTACCCTCCATGACGGGCAAAGCCGCCTCGGGACCGATATCGCCCAACCCGAGGACCGCCGTGCCGTCAGTGACGATGAGGACCGTGTTGGCCTTCCAGGTGTACTCGCGCGCCAGATTGCGGTCGGCCGCAATGGCGCTGGAGACCCGGGCCACGCCGGGCGTGTAGGCCAGCGCCAGGCCCTCGCGGTCCCGAATCCGTACGGTCGGGCGTACTTCGATCTTGCCGCCCTGATGCAGGGGAAATGCAGGATCGATCTGCGTGATATCGCCGTCTCCGGAGGCCATAGTCGGACAGTCAATCACCGAGTGAGCCGTCGCGGTGGCCAGGGTGAGTAACGCCACACCAGTCGGCCGAGGACTCGAGTCCGCGGGAGCGGTCCGAAGTGCCTACTGTCGGTGCTGTGCTCGGGGTCGTCTCCCTCCACCCACCAGCCGTCGCCCTCGGGGCGGATTGCCCGCTTGACCGCGACCATGCCGGATCGGGTGGGGTGGTCGAAGACGACGACGTCCCCTGGACGGCACTTCCTGGTGCGCCGGGCAATCCACCACTCGCCATCGCTCAGAGTTGGCGCCATGGACTCGCCAGCGATGGCGACCCGTAGCAGCGGCCAACTGGGCATGGGGAACATCTTGACCTCCTCGGCGCCCGCCGGGCCACCGGGTGCCGTGATTCGGCGACCGGACTAGGGTGAACTCATCGGGCGCTCGTCCCGCGCCCCACGGACGGAGGAGACATGCTCAATCGCCTGACCGCCTGGCTGGCGCCGCGCACCACGGCTCACGCCCACTGCGACCTGCCCTGTGGCGTCTACGACCCCGCTCAGGCCCGCCTCGAGGCCGAGTCGGTGAAGGCCTGCATGGAGAAGTACCACGCGTCGGACGACCCGGTCTTCAAGGAGCGCGCCATCTCCATCAAGGAGGAGCGCTCCCACATGGTCAAGGAGCACCTGTGGGTGCTGTGGACCGACTACTTCAAGCCCCCGCACTTCGAGAAGTACCCGCAGCTCAACGACCTGTTCAACCAGGCGACCAAGCTGGCCGGTGCCGGTGGCACCAAGGGCACGGTCGACGTCGCAGTTGCCGATCAACTGCTCGGCAAAATCGACGAGATCGCCGAGATCTTCTGGGAGACCAAGAAGGCCTAGGGCAATTGGGGGCCTCTGACGTGCGCTAACACGTTGGGGGTCCCTCCGCAGGCCGCCTCGAGGCCGTCGGATCAGAGGTGGCATGACCGAGAACTTCGACGGCGCGATCAGTCCTTGTATCGCACGAGCCTGAAGCCACTGCCGTCGCCCGCGATGACCGCCTGCTCGCTGACGCGTCGCCAGGTAGCTTCCGCCTTGCCACCGGGCGTGGCATCCGATGAGACCGGGAAGATCCGGAAGGGGAAGTCGAGGTTGACGATCGGGTAGGCGATGGCATCGACTCCGGCAAAGTTGCCATCAGCCTGCTCGACGAAGGTGAAGGTGGTGAGCAGACCATCGCCGCTGCGGGGATCCCTGCGGGATTGCGCAGAGAGGAGGTTGCCGTGACCGTAGGCGACCCACATGTCGCCGACCTTGGTGACCGGTTGCACCACATGGGCATGGTGGCCTATCACGAGGTCCACCAGGCCTGAGTCAGCAATCTCCTGCACCACCTCGCGCTGGGACGCGGACGGCGGCACGCTGCCCTCATCCCCGTGGTGCAGTGACACGACGACCACGCGCGCCCCAGCTTCCCGAGCGCGCTGGGCTTCGCCGGTGATCGCGCCGGGTTCGGCGAGGTCACAGCACCAAGGGTAAGGGCGTGGGATGCCGTTGAAGCCGTAGGTGTAGGAGAGCAGGGCGACCGGTACGCCCTTGACGTCAATCATCGTCACCCGCTCAGAATCCGCTTCGGATGTCGCTGAACCAGCGGTGGCAAGTCCCGCTGACTCAAGCGCGTCGATTGTGCTGACCACGCCGTCGAAGCCTTGATCAAGAGTGTGATTGCTTGCCGTGGAGCAGGCGTCGAACCCCAGATCGATGAGGGCAGCGGCAACCTGCGGGGGGCCGTTAGGCAGGTCCGGCCATGCGCTCCAGGGACCCGCGCGTGATCCGAGCGGATACTCCATATGGCAGACCGCGAGATCCACCGATTCGATGAGCGGCCGGATGCCCTCGAGCTGCGGTAGGAAGTCGGGAGTACCACCGCCGTCCTCGATGGCTTGGCCGATGATCTCCTTGTGCAGCAGGATGTCGCCGACTCCGGCGATCGTGATGGTCCGGCGTTCGCCTTCGGGGACGTAGGTGGCCGGCACAGCACTGGGGTCGATGACCTCAGCGACCGCCTCGGCGACGTCAAAGTTGACGTCGGGCACAGCTGGCGCCTCATCCTCACCTGTCGACGGGACGACAGGTGCGGCAGGGGGCGGCGTGACCGTCGGCGTGCTCGCGGCAGCCGGTGATGAGCCGCCGATGAGGAAGGGTGGATGCCAGCCGACCACGAGGCCGGTGATCAGGCTCATCGCGCCCAGGGCGGCAAGGTCCCGGCCTCGGGGGAGACGCGACCCGCCTCGGGCGGCATGCCGCCCGGGCCCGGTCGCCCGACCAGAGGGAGCCGTGGGGCGTACTGTCCCCCGGGGCGCCGCGTGCTGTCCCACGATTCAGCAGTATCGGCAGTCACAGGCGAAACTTGTGGGAGCCACGCGGGAGCAGGTCGTGCGCGAGAGGTCCCCTGAGCGTTGACAGTGAGCCAGGGGCGTAGCCCATGTCGTCGACCTCCCGAACAACTCCGTCAAGTTGGTCCGTACACGGGTGGACCTCCGTCTGGACACCGCAAAAGCAGGACCTACGGGCTAATCGACCACCTGTCGCAGCCAAGGTCTTCGACGTCAAGCCTGCGTGGACCACGCGGATGACATGTAGATTCGTAGTTGCGCCCCCGATCCGAGTCGCGCTCGTCACCCGGTGCGGATGATGACAAGCACCGCACCTCCGGCAGAATCCTCACCATGTCGATCCGTGAAGCGACACCCGCCGACGTATCCGAGATCCTTGCCATGATCCGCGAACTCGCCGACTATGAACGGGCGGTCCATGAGGTCGTGGCGACCGAGGAGTTGCTACGCGAGTCACTCTTCAGCGCGGAACCGGCCGTCTTCGCCCTCATTGCGCAAGACGATGACTCCGGTGACGTGGTCGGCTTTGCCCTCTGGTTCCGCAATTTCTCCACCTGGCTCGGCCGACACGGTGTCTACCTAGAGGACCTGTACGTGCGTCCAGAACACCGCGGGTCCGGTCACGGAAAGGCGATGCTGCAGCAACTGGCACGGATCGCCGTCGATCGCGGCTACGGCCGCTTCGAGTGGTGGGTGCTCGACTGGAACACCCCGGCTCTGGAGTTCTACCGCTCCATCGGCGCCGAGCCCATGGACGAGTGGACCGTCCAGCGTGTCACGGGCGACGCCCTGACTCGACTAGCCCAGTGATGTCACCGAGTAGCCTGCGCCAGTGACGCTGTGGGCGCGACTGGCTCCGGGTGCCTTCGTCCTCATCTGGAGCACCGGCTTCATCGGCGCGCGCTACGGGCTTCCCTATGCCGCCCCGCTCACCCTGCTCGGCGTACGCATGTCGATCGCCACGGCCGTCTTCGCGCTCCTGGTCCTCGCACTTCGGGCGCCCCGGCTGAACGGGCGTCGTCAGTACTCGCGGTCAGCGATTGTCGGCATCCTGCTGCACGCGGTCTACCTAGGCGGCCTCTTCGTCGCCATTGACCTCGGCCTCCCCGTCAGCGTCACCGCGCTCATCGTCTGCCTTCAACCGATCCTCGTCGCCATCCTCGCCGGGCCCGTCCTCGGCGAGCAGGTTCACGCCCGCCAATGGCTCGGCTTCGCCCTGGGCTTCGTCGGCGCCGCCATCGTTCTCGCGCCCGGGCTCACCTCGGGCGAGACATCAATCGCCGCGGCCTCTGCTGCCATTATTGGCCTTCTCGGCACGACGGCCGCCATGCTCCTTCAGAAGAAGTGGGGAGACGACATCCCACCGGTCGCCGGCACCACCGTGCAGTACGCCGCGGCCGCTATCGTGCTACTCGCCGTCGCTTCACTCACCGAACCGCTCACCGTGGACTGGACTCCAACGTTCGTCGTCGTTCTTGCGTACATGGTTCTGGTGCTTTCCGTCGGCGCCATCCTGCTGATGTTCTGGCTTATCCGTCGCGGTACCGCTTCCGGGTTCACCAGCCTGTACTTCCTGGTGCCGCCGGCGACGCTCGTTGAGGCCGCGATCCTCTTCGGCGAGCGGCTGCCGGTGCTCGCACTGATCGGATTCGTCATCGCGACGGTCGGTGTAGCTCTGGTTCGCGCGCCGCGTCAGGTGGCCGAGGCGAGCTAGGATCAGGATTCGTCGCGCAACATCGCGAGGCATTTCTCCACCCGGCGCGTACGAGTCTCCGCCTTCTTGGCATCCTCAATGACCCGCACATGCTCCTTGCGGTGCGTGTAGGCCAACGCGTTGAAGGTCTCCGTGAGCCCGGCGGCCGCGAGAGCTTGTGCAAGGTCATCCGGCACCGTCACCGTGCGTTCCTCGTCGTCGCGAGAAATCTCGACGTCGTACGTCTCACCCGGAGTGAGACCGCCGTCGCGCATCTCCTTGTTGACGACCATCATCCACGCGCCGCGATAGCGCGAGATACTCGTTCGGTAGATCTCGCCGGCGTAATCGATGCGCAGCATGACGCGGCCCATCCCCGGCGTTCCCCGCAGGGCATCCACCTGGTCCTGGGTCATGATCACGGTCGCCGTGGTCTTACCGGTCGCAAGGATGTCCAGGGTCATGCGCATGTCGGCAGACTAGGTCCCACCCTCCGATTTCCGAACCTCATGGTTGCTCTCGGGCGAACGAAACCCAGCACAACGGGCCGGAAGCCACCTAGGAGTTGGCGATGGCAGACGTCGTTGTCGGCCAGAACGCGGCCACGAGGCCGGTAATGGCAGCGACCACAATCGCGATGCCGGCGAGGCGGTCCCATCCGCCCTCGGCTGTCGCCAGCGGGACACCGACCACGAGGGCGAGCAATTGCCCGAGCACAAGCAGGCTGCGCCCCCAGCCGCGCACCCGCCACAGCCCGTAGGCGCCCAGCAGCATGGCGGCTCCGAAGATGGCGAAAATGGCGATCTCCAGCCCAACGCTGACCGGGTTGGACACATCGGCCGGGCCAGTAATACCGAGGCGGACGAGCTGGACGACGATGTAGAGCGAGTAGACGACGAGGGCCACGCCTTCGAGGGCGGCCACGGTGGCGCCCACGACGAGCGAGGCGACCGGACGCGACATGCGTGGGGAGTCGTCGGACATGGGCCCAGCGTAGGCGCAGCCGAAAGGGACGGCGCATCAGCCGGTGTGGGCACATCATTCGACGACGGCGCATAGGCTGACAGGGTGCGCGGGCTCCTCATCGTCAACATGCACGCGACGACCACATCTCCTCGCGTGACCGACGTGCTCGTACACGCCCTCGCCGGCGAGATCGACCTTGAGGTGGCGCGCACCGAGCGCCGGGGGCACGCCCGTGAACTCGCTGAGCGCGCACAGCGCGAACGACTTGACGTGCTGTGCACCCTCGGCGGGGACGGCACCATCAATGAGGCGGTCAATGGCCTCTTAGTCAATGGCCCGGCAAGCGATCTGCCGCTCCTGGTCACCGTTCCCGGAGGCAGCGCCAATGTGATCCCGCGCTCGTTGGGACTGTCCCCGGACCCGGTCGAAGCGACCGGCGAAATCCTGGAAGCGCTGCGCGAGGGACGGCGTCGACGAATCAGCGTGGGAAAGGCAACGGCGACCGATGCTGCCGGCGTCGTTTGTGCGCCGCAGTGGTTCGTCGCCAACGCCGGTATGGGAATCGATGCCGAGATCATCGCCGCGATGGAGGAGCAACGCTCTGTCGGCCGCGAGGCGACCCCGTCACGCTACCTTCGTACGACGCTACGACAATTCTTCGCCGGCACAGACCGACGACATCCGGCACTGACAGTGCAATCAATGCCTGGCGAGTTCGTGACGACGGGAGACGAAGACGGGGCGGTCTCGGACGAGCCCAACGAGGGGGACACCGCCGAAGCGTCGCTCCCCGGCCAGATTGACGGCGTGTTCCTCGCCATCGTCCAGAACACCGCACCCTGGACCTACCTCGGCACCAAGGCCATCAATCCGTGCCCCCAGGCCTCCTACGACACCGGGCTGGACCTGTTCGCCGTACGCCGCCTCGGCGTACCGGCCGCCCTGCGCCTGGCCCGCCGGATGATCGTCGGCAGCGAGGCCGGTTCGACCAAGCGCAGCCTGACCGTCCTTCATGATCAGGACCGGATCGAGTTGCAGGCCGACCCGCCGACGCGGCTGCAGATCGACGGCGAGGGTTTCGCCCCCATGTCACGGGTCGTCCTGGAGTCTGTACCGGATGCCCTGGGAGTCATCTGCTGACCGTTTATCGGACACTTGGACGACCTCGTTGTGATGAAGGCGACATCTGAACATGGGTACGGATTGGTCAAATGGCCTTGTGGGATGCCCCGTGCTCTGCGACGCTTAACTACCGAATATCACCGCTCATACACCGCGACATTGGGCCTGCCGAACACGGTTCGGCTTGAGGGCGCGGGTGAACGACGTCACAAACTCGTGACTGACCTAGGAGGGACGCATGGACTGGCGCCACGAATCCGCCTGCCGTGACGAAGATCCCGAACTCTTCTTTCCCATCGGCAATACCGGCCCGGCCCTGCTTCAAATCGAAGAGGCCAAGGCAGTCTGTCGTCGCTGCGACGTCATCGATGAGT
>JAYNIC010000065.1:0-10423 GCA_038108715.1 Candidatus Nanopelagicales bacterium
GGTTGACAGAGTCGGGCGTGGCCGATCGAATGGGGGCATGCCCTCTCGCCGACTCGCACTCGCGAACGTTGTCCTTGTCTCAAGCGTCCTCGCCACCACCGCACTCGCGACTCCGGCGACGATGGCGGCCTCGTCCCCGGCACCGACCGGTGCCCCCGTGCCCAGGGAGGCGGTCGCCGCGGGCGACGACGTCACCTTCACCGCCGTGCTGCCGTATGACGCCCAGGAACTGCGCAGGGTCGCCCGCAAGATCTCGACTCCCGGCAACAAGCGCTTCCGCTCGTTCCTGACCGTGTCCGAGGCGGCCGCTCAGGTGGGTGCCAGTTCCAAGGCCCGGCGAGCTTTGAAGGACCGCGCGTCAGACCTTGGCATCACGGCGGTGATGGACGCGACGGGGCTGACCGCACAGTTGACGGCGCCCGAGAGCGTGTGGACTTCGATCTACGGTGAGGAGTTCCTCTACGTGTACGCCGCACCGGCGGGCGCGATCTCCGCGTACTTGCCGGAGAAGGACAACCAGTCGATGTATGCCCAGGATGTGCCCGCGGCTCTGAGGGGAGTCGTGAGCAAGATCTTCCCGATCGACACGAAGATTGTCACGCTGGAAAAAGGCGGCGTGCGTTTCAGTTTCAACGAGGGCACGCCCTTCGGTCCGGGTGCAGACTGCCTTGACGACACGGTGCTGCCGTACACGTACTCACCCAACCAACTCCACGTTCCCTATGGCACGACTGCCCTGCATGACCGCAATATGCAGGGCAAGGGCACCAAGCTCGCCATCATCGGTGTTGGAGAGACCTTCAGCGCGGGAATGGCGCAAGAGGCCGGTGCCTGCTTCGACTACCGCGCGGCACCGATCAACTTCGTCGGCTCGTCGGGCATCGGGTCTGAGCCCATCTACGGCGGCCCGGGGACCGGCATCGAGAGCAACCTCGATGTGCAGGCCTCCGGCGCTGTGGTTCCCGCGGCCGACGCTGTCACCTTCGTCGAGACGGTGTCGAGCCTGTCGTTCATTCAGAACCTCATCCAGGGCTACACGACCGCCCTTGCCAAAGTTCATCCCGATGTCATCACCCTGTCCTACGGAGCTTGCGTCGCCGCACTGAAGGAGAGCGGTGACTGGCCGGCGCGCAAGTACCTCGACGACCTCTTCGCATTCTCGGGCATCGTCGGTACGTCGGTGCTCGTCGCCGCGGGCGACAGCGGTTCGAGCGGCTGCCTCCACGGTGGCGGCACGGATGCGTCGTTGCAGGCCGACTACCCAGCCGCATCTCCGTGGGCAACAGCCGTGGGTGGCTCCCGCATCATCCTCGGTCAGGACAACGAGCGAGTGAACGAGGTCGTGTGGAACTCCACCACCTGGTCCCCCGGCACTCTGGCCGGAGGTGGAGGTTCGCCGACTCCCTACCCGTCTCCCTGGTACCAGGGATCGGTGAGCAACGCCGACCGCCGCATGGTGCCTGACTTCGTGGCGCATGCCGCCATCAGTCCGGGTTGGCCGGTGGCCATGACGGCCGAGCAGTTCGAGTCCTTCGCCGGCTACCCGCCATCGGGTGGAGCGACGTGGGGAATGGGTTCGGTTGGTGGCACGAGTGCGGCCTCACCGTTCACTGCGGCGAACTTCGCCCTCCTCGCAGCGAAGAAGGGTCGGCTGGGCTTCCTTAACCCGTGGCTGTACTCCCTGGTGAAGAAGGACGTTCGGCCAGCCTTCTTTGACATCGTCGATGGCAACAATCAGGTGGACCCCGAACCGGCGTGCTGCACGGCTGTTCGGGGGTACGACATGGCTAGCGGCCTCGGCGCCCCTCAGTTCGACGAGCTGCTGAAGCTCGTCGACTAGGCCTGCCGGGTGAGGAGCCCCAGCGCGCTTTCTAGGACGAGCAGCGCACCAAGTCGGACGGTGCGGCCATCGGGGGAGTCGGCGCTTGCGTCGATCTCGGTGATGTCGATCGACTTCACCTTGGGGGAGCGCGCCGCGCAGTAGGCGAACTGTCGCAACTCATCGGCGCTGATGCCGCCAGGAGCAGACGCGGGGCAGCCGGGCACCTCTGCGCGATCGCACACATCAACGTCAAGATCGACATGCACCGGGCCGCCGCCCTGTGTCGCCACGCTCAGTGCGTGGGCCATCACTTCCTGGGGCGGGCGCCGACGGAGTTCGTCGCGGGTGATGACGGTGATGCCGAGTTCTCGCGCTCGGGCGGCGTACTCACGGGAGTTGGAGAAGTCCGCGATACCGATCTGTACGACGTTGCGCCCCGGTAGTCCTGCTTCGATGAGACGGCGTACGGGGGAGCCGTTGCTGGAGCCATCGCGCAGGTCGTGGTGGGCATCGAGGGTCACGAGCCCGGCCGACGAGATTGCCTCGCCCCAGATCCCCCTCGCAACGGAGTAGGTGATCGAGTTGTCGCCACCCAGCGCAATGAGTAGTGACGTCGCGGCGCCGAGCTCAGCCACGCGATCCACGACGCGGCTCTCACCTTCGGGCCCGTCGGGCTCGTGCACGTCGCCAGCATCCACTGCGGTCAGATCGCGCAGGTCCGCGTCATGTGTCCAGGAGTATGTCGAATAGCGCGCCAGCGCCTCGCGGATGGCATGCGGCGTGAGGTGGGCGTGTGTGGGGCTGATCGACGTGCGCGACGCGGGTACGCCGAGGAGGGTGAGATCGGACCCAGAGAGTTGGTCGGTGGTGAACCAGTTCCGGGCCCTAGGCCACAGCGGATCGTCGGTCATGTCGGCAGTCTGTCGCATGGGGGGCACGGGCGTCGGCCCCTCGGAGCTTCTGCTGAGGTTCCCCGGATTCCCCTCGGAAACGCGGACGTGGGGGCATCCGCGGAGGGATCGGTCCGATAGTCGAAAGGAGCAGCCGGTGACCGCCGGGCTCGACTTCTGGGAGGCACAATGAGAGTCCATCGATCAACATCACGCGTGGTGGCGGCAGTTGCAGCCGGCGCGCTCGCGCTCACCGGAGTCGCGGTCGGCGCTGGTGCGGCCCAGGCGGGCTCCTCGTCGAATGGCGTCTCCGTCCAAGATCGTGACGATCGACCCAAGCCGGACAAGCCTCATAAGCCGGGTCGCCCCGATGACTCCGTTGGCCAGTCGGCTGATCCCACCGGTGATGAGTGGCTCGAGAGTGTCGTGACGCGCACGGTGACCCCGGAGGCGCTGGCAGCGTTCGACGCCGCGGTCGCCGAGGCTCGTGCCGCTCTGAGCACGGCCCTGGAGGAAGCGGGCCGCGATAGCGAGGCACGCGACGCTGCCAAGGCGACGTTCCGTGCCTCGGTGCAGGCGGCCGTGGCAGCCTTCGATGCCGCGACCCTGCCCGCCGACCAGGTGCAGCCCGTCGCTGACTACCGGGCCGCCGTAGCGGCCGCCCATGTGGCCAAGGCCGAGGCTGACGATGCCGCCAAGGCTGCCTTCAAGACGGCGAAGGCTGATGCCAAGAGCGCCTTCAAGGCGGCCAAGGCCGCAGCCACGACCTCTGACGAGCGTCGCGCGGCCGCCAAGGACTACCGCGCCGCGGTGAAGGCCGCCAACCAGGCGCACCGGGAAGCCAAGGCTGCCGCTCGCGCGGACAAGGCGGCAGCCATCCAGGCGGCTCGTGATGCGCTGGTCGCCGCGCTCATCGTTCCGAGCCCGACGCCCGCATCGTAAGTCTGTAGACCAGTAGCAAAACGGAACCGCGGATAGCCCTAGAGCTATCCGCGGTTTCGCCTTGTTTAAAGGCGATGAACAGACTTTGGTCCCCTCGGCGCAGGAGATTCGCCCCGACACACCCTCACGATCTGGTGACTTCGCCGACGCTATCTGCGAATTGATCGAAATCGAGGCTGAAGGGCCCTTGGATCCCGCGTAGATCGGGCGTACACCGAAGGTATGCGTACTCCGACGCCGTCACGCAAGCGCATAGCGCTCGGCGCGGGTCTAACGGCGACCGCGCTGGTTATGAGCGGATGCGTATTCCCGTTTGGTGGCCTGGGGTCGTCTGATTCGAGTTCGAGTACGACGTCCAGCACTCCACCCACCTCATCTGCGCCCGCTGAGGGCGCACTCCTCGGCATTGACAACGCACGGCCCGCAGTCGTGCGGATCCAGGCCGAGGGTTCCTACGTCGATCCCGTCGATGGGCGCGTCGATTCTGGCTGGTCCGGGTCGGGCTTCATCATCGACGCCGAAGGTCATGTCGTCACCAACGCCCACGTCGTCGAGGGTGCCGGTCTACTGCGTGTCAACGTCGAGGGGCAGAGCGGCACCGTGACGGCTCGCGTGCTTGGCGTCTCGGAGTGCAACGACCTCGCCGTGCTTGACCTGAGCGGCGACGGCTACTCCTACCTCGCCTGGCATGAGGGTGACGTGCAGCCGGGTGCTGATGTCTACGTCGCCGGGTTCCCGCTTGGTGATCCCGAGTACAGCCTGACCCGCGGCATCATCTCCAAGGCCAAAGCGGACGGCGATTCCGACTGGGCCTCGTTGCCCTTCGCGCTCGAACACGATGCCGCGATCCAACCGGGCAACTCCGGCGGACCTCTCCTGGACTCGGACGCTCGCGTTGTCGGTGTCAACTATGCATCCTCCAGTCCAACCAACACGTCCCAGTTCTTCGCGATCCCCGGCACCGTGGCCCAGGATGTCGTCGCCACACTGATGACCGGTGAGGATGTGGAGTCCCTCGGCCTCAACGGGTTCGCCTGGTACAACCCGGAGACTGATGTGGGTGGCATCTGGGTGTCCGGTGTTCGCGCCGGGAGTGCGGCGAGCAACGTGGGCATGGAGCCCGGCGACATCCTGCTGTCGTTGGCTGGCCGTGAGGTCGTCAATGCCTCGGACAATGCGACCAAGCGCGGCTACTGCGACGTGTTACGGACTCAGGGCGACACCAGCGCGATGGAGATCACGGTCTACCGAGGGGCCACCGGGGAATTCCTGGAAGGCGAGATCAACAATGCGGCCAAGCCGTTGACCGTGACCGGCACCACGGCGCCGGACACTCCAGACGACAACGGTGGAACGGACGACAACGGTCAGGCATCCGTGCCCTCGGGCTATCGACTGGTGAACGATGCCAGCGGTCGACTCACGACCGTTGCTCCGACTGGCTGGGGTGAAACCAAGACCAATATCGACACCGACTGGGGCAAGGCATCCGTGCTTGAGATCACCACCGACTCCGGCAACTTCCTCACCGGCAACTGGGAAGCCCCCGGTGTGATGATTTTGATGTTCAAGGGCGGCTCTAAGGGGGAGTTGCTCACGATCCGCAATGTCCTAGCGACGTCTGTGGGGTTCCCGGACCGGTGCATCGACCAAGGTGGCGAGAAGGCGCCCAAGCTCGACACCTCGATGTCTGGCGACCAGTACTACGACGTCTACAAGTACTACACGCATTGCACGGCCACGAAGGACACCAGCGGCTACCTCAACGTGCGGTACTACCCCGATCAGGATGTATCGGTCGTATTGCTCGCCGTCGACAACAATGACAAGCAGTACGACATCGTCGACAACATCTACCGATACATCGATGTGAAGTAATACTTAGTCAAGGTTCAACCGACGCCGCAATTGTCGTGATCGCGGCGTCGGTTGCTTCTCGTGGTCGGCTGGAATCCCTTAACCGACTTGGTCATGCGTGGCTTGCTCCTCCGCCGACGTGTTGACGAGGATCTTCGATTCAGCTGACCACGGTCTCAACAAAGCTCCCGGACCATGAGATGTCCTGAGTCCGTGCCGGGGCCGTGAAGTCCACCGTGGTGAGGTCCACGACGTACACGGTGGGGTCGCTGACCGTCCGGTAGGCGTAGCGCTTGCCGGTGAGATTGCAGATCGAGTCCCAGACGGTCACCTCGTCGACTGGCTCGCCGTGCGGACCGGGCTCGCGAATGATGCCGGGAGTGATGTCGAGACTGTTCAAGATGTGAAGTGTCATCAACTCAGCGTCATTGCCGTCCTTGGGCTGGTCGCTCAAGGCGACTTGGGCCGCGGCCCGGATGAAGCGGGCCGGCGGCGTGTAGTCACCCGGTAGGCCCATGAGTCCTTGGCCCTGACCAAGAGCGCTGAAGGTCATGCCATCGATTGATTCCGGGGTAGGGGAACTCGCGGAGAGGCCGACGTAGTTGTTGAGGTTGGTGAGGTGCCACTCGAGGTACGGCGCGTTCGTGCCTACGCCGGTGGGGTTATCGACCAGGTGAATGCCGTCGGGGTGGAGTTCAATGGCCAGGGAGCCTGTCGCGTCATGGAGGAGGAAATGGCCCGGGGGCGGATAGCCAATTCCGGGGTCAAGGCCCCAGACAGTGACACCCTGCATCGCCTGCTTGACCTCATTGATCGTTGCGCAGGTACCGAGCAGATAGGGAATGACATCCATCTCACTGAGCTCTCGGCCGGTCCCGGTGAATTCGGAGTAGAAGCAGTAGCCACCCGGCATGTAGAGGAAGTGCGCCGACAGGCCCGCCTCATTCATCCCGTCGGTGAGCCACTCTGGATGGCCGAAGCCGCACATGCCAACAACGCCGTACTGACCTTGCCAGTCGGTGCCGGTCTTGCCCTGGGGGGCTGCGCCCTTGCCGGCGTAGGTGCGGGGCAGCACGCCGAGCGAGGTGGGGATGCCCAACGGAAACTCCATGGATCTTCCGACAACGATGGATCCATCTGCTGCCTTCTTGACCTTGAAGTTGGTGCACATGGGCTGTTCCTCCTGGGTCATACCGTTGCTTGGGTGGGCACCGAAGGCCGCGTTTGCGCCGTACCGGCCCCGGGCAAGTATGCCGCTGCCACTGTTGCGGCCGCCTGCACTTGCAGACGAAGGACCCGCGTTCGTGGCGAAGGGGCGAGTACTGTGCCGTCATGACCATGACGGAGGAATCCGTGTCGGCTGAGCGCATCCACGCGGTCAAGGACGACCTCGCGGCCTCATTCCGCATCGCCGCTATGCACGGCTTCAATGAAGGTGTCGACAACCACTTCTCCGCCGTACACCCCGCACGCGATGACTGGTTCTTCCTCAATCGCTACGGGCCGTACTGGTCCGAGATCACCACGGACGACATCATCACCGTCGACTTCGATGGCAACATCGTTGAGGGTGAGGGTCAGTGGGACGTGACCGCCTTCATGATCCATCGCGGCTGCCATCGCGCCCACCCGCATGCGCGCGTCGTGTTCCACACGCATCAGCCGTATGCGACCGCGTTGTCGATCACCAAGGGAGGCCTGGACACGCAGTTGTCGCAGAACGCCACGCACTTCCACAATCGCGTGGGGCGACTTCCCTACGGTGGTCTGGCTAGTGGCGAAGAGGAAGGCACTCGCATCGGCAGCGCCATCAGCGAGGGACAGATCGCGGTCGTCCTCGACAACCATGGCGTGATGGTGATTGGCCAGGATGTGCCGCAGGCGTGGTTCCGCCTGTACTTCTTCGAACGCGCGGCCCAGGTGCAGGTGCTTGCTCAGTCCACCGGTGACGAGTTGATTCGAATGCCAGACGAGGTTGCGCGAGGTGCCCAAGCGTTCTTCGACACCGAAGTGCATGCACCCGGGGCGCTCTTCGCTGCTGAGCGCCGCCGCGAGGAGCTCCTTCGCCGCTAGATCGTGCCGCCATCTGCTTCGTGACGACGTCATTCGTGGTTGGGTAGAGCCATGACCACGGCTGACGCTCCGGCTGCGCGCACGCGGCGACCCCTTCCCGCGATGCTGCTGGCGGGCATCGTGGGCCTCGTCCTCGGTGCGGTCGTCCTGGAGATCGTCAATCTCGGTATCGCGCTCATCTGGGAGACGATCCCGCACACATGGGAAACCACGCCCATCTGGTACGTCGTCGGCGTGCTACTCATCGGCGCCGTCCTCGTGTACGTCGTTCGGACACGGGTGAGCGACAGCGGACATGCGCCGCTGGGCGGTATCGCCGTCAGTCCGCTCATGCCCAAGGAGTATCTCGGCGCGATCCTGGCGATCCTCGCCTCGCTCTTCGGCGGCATCGTCCTCGGTCCCGAGGTCGCCCTCGTGGCAACCGGGTCGGTGATCGGCACGCTCTTTGCGAAATGGTTCGGCTTCACCGATGCCGAGGATCAGAAGAAGGTCGTCGGCTTTGGGGCGTTGGGGGCCATCCTCGCGCTGTTTGCCGTGCCGCTCATCACGGGCGGAATGTCGATGGACGGAGCGCCACAGGCGATTGAGGTGGAGCAACTCGGCTGGGCCGTCGTCGTCGCGATCATCGCCACGGTGGCCATCGCGCTTGCTCGCCTTGTCGCGTCTTTGCTCGCTCGCGCGGCCGGCCCGAAGCCGCATCTCGGCATCCTGGTGGGGTCGGCTCTCGTGATCGCTGTTGCTGCGATCGCCATGCACTACCTGACCGGAGAGCCGGTCCTGTACGTCGTGACGTCCGGTGAAGAACTCATCACCGACCTTCCCGCCCTCACGAGCATCTCCACTGTTGTGGGAGTGATCGTCTTCAAGTCCATTGCCTACGCAGCATCCCTGGGTTCAGGCTTCCGTGGCGGACCCTTCTTCCCGGCGATGTTCGTCGGCGCTGCCGCCGGTCTGCTCATTGCCCTCGCTCTCCCGAGTGGTCCATCCGTGCAGGCGGCGATCGTCGTCGGTGTGGTGGCATCGGTCATTGCCACGGCACCCATGAAGTGGCCGATCGCCCTCGCCATCGGGGCGGCGATCGGACTGATCATGGGCACATGGACGCTCGTCCCCGCCGCGCTCATCGGAGCAGCCGTTGCACGTGCGATTCCGCGGTGGGGCGATCGCATCACTGGGGCTGCGGACCACGCCTGAACCGACACGGGGCCACCCCGTTGGCCTAGGCACGGAGGAGCGCCCCACCTGTGGTTCGCGTGTTGTCTCTTTCGCACTATTGCCATGACCCAGGGGCGGCGCTATGTTTCGCTCCCGACCCAGCGGCCCCTGGGCTTCGCTCCGGAGGTGCCTCTTGATTCGCTCACGCAGGTCGGCCTCAACCCAACTTCTCTCGACCGTCACAGCGGCGACCGTAGCCACCGCGGCATTGACCTTGGTGGTGGCCGCTCCAGCCCGGGCGGAGTCCTGCCCCAGCGAGCAGCAGGTGCTCAAGTCGAGTGCTGCCGATAAGGGCTACACGTGCGCCAATGAGGAGTACACCGGGCATCGCAAGTTGAGTCCCTGGGCCACCTACGTCTTCCTCGCCGATGCGAGCTACCAGTACGCAGAGGTTTACAGCTGCTCAGGACGAGACAACAAGAACATCGACATCATCAAGGCAAAAATCGTCGATTTCCAGATCTCGTTCACAGCGACAAACTGGGATATCTCCAAGTCCCATCATTGGTGGGCGGGTTCACTCTTCGCCATCTACCAGAGCCCCGGCGGTGCACCCGATTCGGACTCCTACGTCCGGTCGTGCGGCAACGACGACGGCAAGATCCCGGCGAGCTTCCTCGGCAAGACGTCAATCGCGCTCACAGCCCCAACGTCGTCCGCAACCGTCGGTGTCCCGTTCACCCTGACGGGCACCATCTCTCCCGGAAGTTACGGCAGCATCGATGGGACCAAGATCGGCATCTTCCCGGTCGGCTCCTCCACACCCATTGGCCAGGGAGTGTTGAGCGGCAACACCTTCACCGCAACGATCCTGCCCCAGGTGCCGATTTCCGGCTGGGGTCTGGAGGCGAAATACGGTGGGTCAAGCAACACGACCCCCGCGACCTCCGACGTGGTCTACCTCAACGTCGCTGCCTCTGCGGCCGCGAGCGCGGTGTCAACCGCGCCGCCTTCGGTTCCCCGCGCATCAACCGGGCCGGTGGTCGCCCTCACGCAGCGATCGAACGACGCCTCCCGGTTGAGCTTGCAGTGCGCTCCCGGGAGTTCGCCTGTGCTCGGCACCCTCATGGCTGAACGGGATCTGCCCAGCGACGCGCTCCGTTACGTCGACAACGGGGTCGACGTGCGTAGTGATGTGAGGTCCGGACCCATGACGCTGCAACTACTGTGCCGCGACAGTCAGGCGGGAGTCAGCAAGGGCCTATTCCGTGCCGGCACCATCCGACCCGACACCTTCTCGACCACCGCGGAGGAGTCCACCCTTCTCGGGGGTGGCGGGGGAGACTCACTGACCATCCGGCATCGCGGCGGCACAGCCTTCGGCGGGGTCGGCGGTGACACGATCATCGTCAAGCAGCGGGGTGCTGCCGTGGGCGGCCCGGGGCGTGACCGGCTGATCGCGCGGGTCTCGGGCGCCATGCTCGAAGGCGGTCCAGGGAGGGATCACTTCCGCGGCTCGACGGGCCGGACCTTCATCAATGCACTCGACGGCCAGCCGGGTGATCGGATCACCTGCCTGAGCAGTCGCAACGAGGTCCTGGCCGACAAGGGCGACATCCTCAGCGGCCCCTGCACGCTGCGCTAGATCCTCAGGCCGGCCACATGGGTGCGGTCGGTCTACGAC
>JAYNIC010000066.1:0-5902 GCA_038108715.1 Candidatus Nanopelagicales bacterium
TGCCGGCACCGCAGGGCAGGACGACGACCCCGGAGCCTCCGGCCCAGAAATTCTCCACGGCGTCACGCTGATAGTCGCGCAGGTGCCAGTCGTCTTCTTGCAGGGCGATGGGGTGTGCTTCACCGTCGACGTAACCTGCGTGGTCCTCCGCCGGCCAGCCGAGAGTGAGCAGGACCTGCTTCAGATGGCCGCGCTCGCTCGGGTGCACGACCACGGTGTCGTCATCAATGCGCGCCCCGACCAGGGGCGCCACCTTCTTGCTTCGCAGCACCTCTTCGAGGACGGGTCGGTCGGTGGTGATGAGCACCAGGCCGTGCGCGGGATGCTTCGCGATCGTCAACCGGCCATAGCGGTCCATCGTCTCGGCGATGTCGACGAGCAGCGAATGGGGTACGGCGTACCGCGAGTAGGTGATCAGTGTGTCGACGACTTGCTCGGCGTCGTGGCCGGCTGCACGCGCGTTCCACAGCGCAAGTGGAGTGACGCGGTAGGTGTGCACGTGCTCCGGGGCGCGCTCAAGTTCGGCGAAGGGCGCGATGGCACGGCGGCAGTCAGCCGCGGAGGGATGATCGACCTCAAGCAGCAGCGTCTTGTCACTTTGGACGATCAGCGGTCCGTCGGTCACCGGGTCCCCTGCTCGACGACGGTCTGGCAGAGGGCGGCGAGCAGTGCAGTGCGCTCGGGCAGGGCGGTGACACTGGCCCACTCGTGATCGGCATGGGCACCGTCGCCGACGGCCCCGAGACCGTCCAGGGTGGGGGTGCCGATGGCAGCCGTGAAATTGCCGTCGCTCGCACCGCCGACGGCGCGCGCCCCCAGCTCGCTCAGGCCCATGGCGGTGGCGAGTCCGACGGCGAGGGCGGCGAGGTCGCGTCCAGCCGACTCCTCCATGGCAGGGCGATTGATGCCGCCGCCGATGATCGCCACGGCGGCTTCGGGGTGGGCCGGCTGCCAGCCGCGCATGAGGTCGTCGATGCGGCGCTGCTCGTCGGCGGTCCAGGCACGTACGTCGATGCCGATGACGGCGCGGTCGGGGACCGTGTTGTCGGTCACGCCAGCCGTGGCGGTGGTCGGTGTGACCGTCGTGCCCTGGTCGGGATCGGCCCAGGTCGTGCACTGAGCGATCAGACCGGCGGCCTCGACGAGCGCATTGATGCCGCGCTCGGGATCCAGGCCGGCGTGCGCGGCGCGCCCGACAATCTCCACGATGTACCAGGACGTGCCCTTGCGGGCGAGCTTGAGATCGCCGTCGATGGAGGCCTCCAGAACGAAGACGGCGTCCGCGTCGGCGGCCACCTGCTCGATGAGGTTGCGCGACGTACCGGACCCGATCTCCTCATCGGTGGTGAGGAGCAGGCCGATGCCGTCGTCCGGCCCAGCGTTGAGCAGGGCTACTGCGGCAATGGCCTGGACCACGCCGACCTTCATGTCGAAGACGCCGGGCCCGCTCATCGCATCGCCTTCGATGCGCCACGGCAGCCGCTCCAGGGTGCCGATGGGCCACACGGTGTCCAGATGGCCGAGGAGCAGAACACGCGGGCGCTCCGGTCCCCACTGCAGCACCGGGCGGCCCCCGTGATCGTGGACCCGCGGCGACGAGCCGAGCCAGCGCTCGACGAGAGCGGCGGTGAGGTCGACACAGCGCCGGCAGGAGTCCAGGTCCGCACTCGGGGACTCCAACTGCACCAGATCGGCCACGGCCGCCACGAGCTCGTCCTGGCGGCTTCTTGCCCGGGCGAGGAGGTCCACGGGATCGACTCTGTGCATCGGACCATCGTGCCGTATCGATCCGCTAGCGTCGCGTCATGGCCTCCGACATCGACCCGGTCCTTGGTGCCTGGGAGGCCTCTCGTGCCGCCGACGCGGCCGCCTCCGTCGTCATCGATCTCGCGGAGAGCGCCGAGGATCAGGCCCAGGTGCGGGAGGTGCTCGACCATGTGTGGCCGGGGGAGGGCACCCAGGTCACTCCCAACCTGCTGCGCGCCCTGGTCCACTCCGGCTCCTACTGCTCACTCGCGCGTGACCACGCAACCGGCCGGCCGCTCGGCGCTGCCCTCGGACTCGTGGGGCGGTCGGGGGAGGTGCCGGGCGGGGTCTTCCTGCACAGTCACATGGCCGGTGTCTGGGAGGACGCTCGTGATCGGCACATCGGTACCGCCCTCAAACTGCATCAGCGGGCGTGGGCGATGGGCGAGGAGATTCCGGTCGTCTCCTGGACCTTCGATCCGCTGGTCCGCCGCAACGCCTTCTTCAACGTTGTTCGCCTCGGTGTCCAGGTGCGGACGTATCACGAGGATTTCTACGGCTTGATGACCGATGCGGTGAATGCCGGTGATCGATCGGACCGTCTCGTGGCGTGGTGGCAACTGGACTCCACCCAGGCGTCGCTGGCCGCCGCGGGGGAGTTGCGGGCGCCGAGTTCGGCGGCGCTGGCTAACGTCGCGCGCGCCCTCCTGACCGATGTCGACGGTGAACCGGTTACGCACACGGCACCGACTGAGGCCGAGACGGTGCTTGTGCATTTGCCGTATGACGTCGTCGCCATTCGGAAGGCAGATCCGGAACGCGCACTGAGGTGGAGGTTTGCCGTGCGCGAGGCGCTGCGCGCGGCGTACGACGTCGGACTGCGTGTCTCCATGGTCACGACCGACGGTGCCTACGTGCTCGAACCGACCGAGGGGAGATGGCATGGGTCGCATTGAGTTGGTGCGGTTGCGCCGGATCGACATGCCGCTGGTGCGGCCGTTTCGCACATCGTTCGGCACCCAGACCGCGCGTGATGTCCTCATCGTCGAGGTTGTCACCGAGGACGGCGTGAGTGGCTGGGGCGAGTGCGCGGCCATGGAGTGGCCGGGCTATTCGGCGGAGTACGTCGACGGCGCGGTCGACGTACTCATCGAACACCTCGTCCCGCGGGTGCTTGCCGATCGCACACTCGATCCGCAGCGGACGCACGATCAACTCGCGCGACTCATGGGTCATCCCATGGCCAAGTCCGCGCTGGAGACAGCGATCCTCGACGCCTGGTTGCGCGAGCAGGGGCAGTCTTTGGCCAGCTATCTCGGTGCGGTCCGCGCTGAAGTTGACTGTGGCGTCTCGGTGGGCATCCCGACGAGCATCGATGCTCTGCTGAGCGAGGTCGCGTCGTACGTCGACGCCGGCTACCGGCGCATCAAGCTCAAGATCGAGCCCGGTTGGGACCTCGAGCCGGTGCGCGCGGTGCGTGAGGCGTGGCCGGACATGCCGCTGCAGACGGACGCGAACCAGGCCTACACGCGTGCGGACACGTCGCTTCTCGGTGCGATGGATCCGCTGGGTCTGCTGCTGGTGGAGCAACCGCTGCCCGAGGACGACCTGCGCGGCCATGCGCTGCTGGCCGAGCAGATCAGCACGCCGGTGTGTCTTGATGAGTCGATCATCTCCACGGCCGTCGCCGATACGGCGATCGCATTCGGTGCGACAAGCGTCATCAACATCAAGCCCGGTCGCGTGGGTGGCTACCTCGAGGCCAAGGCGATCCATGATCTGTGCGTCCAGTGCGACATCCCGGTGTGGTGTGGCGGCATGCTCGAGACCGGGATCGGACGCGCGGCCAACGTCGCACTCGCGGCGCTCCCGGGCTTTACGCTGCCGGGGGACACCAGCGCGTCGAGTCGTTACTTCGCGACCGACATCACCGAGCCATTCGTCCTGCAGGATGGACGGCTGCGCGTGCCGACGGGTCCGGGCATCGGCGTCGATCCGATCCCGTCGCTGCTCGATGAGTTCGGTACCTGGTCGACGGTCCTGGACGGCCGGTAACTGCCTCGCGAGTGGAGTTGGGCCTAATCAGCAATGCGTGCGGCACCCAGTCGAGCAACCGCGACGCTACGAACCTGGCCGGTGATGCGATCAATCGCTGTCAGCGTGCCTCCAGACATGCGCAGGGGCTCAACGAGGTATTCATCCTCGCCCTGCGCCACCCAGACCGGCAGGGACTCGGTGATGGCCCGCCGCAACACCGTGACGGTGTCGGCTGCGGCCATGGGTTCCAACCCGACGCGTTCGCTCGAGGTGTCCCCGGCCGACGACTGCAAGGTGGCGATCGCGGCGCGAACGAGAGCGGGTGTCGCATCACGTCGAGACACCGCGGCAGGTGCTGGCGGCGCCGGTGCACGACGCTGGCGCAGCGTCGGCGTCAAGGTGTGGCCGTCTGGGTCCTCCGCCACCGGATGTAAGCCAAGTTCGCGCAGTAGCGCCACCGCATCCTCAAGTCGACCGCCAACAGCCAGCGCCGTCGGCGCCACCGAAGTGATTCCGAGGTCGGAGGAACGCGGATGGGCGACCACCGCAGCCAGCGTCGCCGGATCATCGCAGCGGATGTATGCGGTCGCCACGCCGATCCGCACAACGCCGTGTGATCGCGCGGCATCCTCAATGAGGTAGCCCAGTGGTTGCGGCACGGGGGTTCGCGAGACGCGAGTGAGGAACTCCAGCAGTGATATGGCATCGCAACCAGCATCCATCGCGCGGCGTACCGAGGCGCTCGTGAACCGGTAGACCGTGGCGCCGCCGGTGCTCTCGACGTCGGCCATGAGGCGCAATTGCCGTGCGAGTTCTGGCTCGAGTGGTCCGGGTGCCACCGCGGTGAGGTCGGCCTGCACGAGAATGTGATCGACCGGTTCGGGCAGGGCGCCCGAGGCCGCGTCCAGCGGGGCGACGTCGACCAACCCCGCCACTGCGCGCCCCATCTCGGCGAGGGCGTGTGCTCCGGTGAAGCCCAGCATGTCCAGTTCCGCACTAATGGCGGCCACCCGGGCCGCGCGAAGCGGTCCGGCGTGGCGCGGAGCTGCGAGGTCGACGCCGCGGACAACCTCACCGACGTCGGCCGGCGCACATCCGGGAGCGAGATCGGCCAGCACTCGCAGAACCTGCTCGCGCAGCAGCGGCAAGCCGCGGCCAGACATGTCATCCGATAGCGCATTGCAGCCCTCGTCGACACGGTCCGGGGCGCGTTGCATAGTGAGCCAGGCCCGGGCAAGAGCCACCCACTGCTCGGCGAGCGGGGAGTCATGCCAATCGTCGTACGCCGTTGTCGGCCGCCAACGCTCGTCCGTGTCACCGTCGCGGCCGATGAGTCCAGCGGCGTACGCGGCTTCAAGGAGAAGTGCGGTCCGGTGTGCATCAAGATCAACGATGCGAGAGGTGACGGTCAGATCACGCACGCTGAGTCCACCTTTGCGAAGGACAGCGGGTGCATCGTCGCCGGACCACGCCTCCGCGATCGCGGTAATGCCCATCACGGACGCAAGTGCATGCTGACCGGCTGTGCGTTCCACGCGGGCCGGATCATGCTCGGTCGTCACGAGCGGCGCGGGTGGCCAGTCGACCGCGTATCGAGGTTCGCTCTGCAGAGTCTCGCGAACTGCCCGCACCAGGCGCCATGACGAATCCTCCCCCCACAGCATCGCGAGGGCGCGGAGGTGGCTGAACAAGTCATCGGCTTGACCCGGAACAGTTGCCGTGAGGATATCCCTCACCCGCTCCCCGGTGGCCGGCTCATCCATCCGCGCCAAGGCGTGGGCTGCGGCGAGCGAGGGGGCATCGAGTCGATCGAGGGTGCGGGCCACGGAGGTCGAACTCGCCGCACGCGCGGCGAGGGCCGTGATATCCGGGGGAACCGGGTGCAGCAGGTCCGGCCGCAGCGTGAGAAGCCGAGCGAGGTCGTCTTCGGAACGACGTCGCAGGTCATCGGCGAGGCTGCGCGGAGGCACCCGTAGACGTTACCCCTAGGCTCGCCGGGTGGGATTCGTCGGCTTCGACCTTGACATGACCCTCGTCGACTCTGCCGACGGGATCGTCGCTTCCGTTCAGTACGTCGTGGGGGAGTACGGCGTTCACGCCGATGGCGACGAGATCCGAT
>JAYNIC010000066.1:5912-7108 GCA_038108715.1 Candidatus Nanopelagicales bacterium
CTGCAGCAGCGATCGAGGCCGTGCGAGCACGCGGTGATCGGGTCCTGGTGGTCACGGCGAAGTACGGGGCCGTTGCCGAGTTGGCCCTCACCGCTGCCGGACTGGACGCCGACGAGGTGGTGGGTGACCTGTTTGCGGAGGGCAAGGCGAGTGCGCTTGTCGAGCACGGCGCTTGGGCCTATGTCGGTGATCATCCTGGCGACATTCGGGCCGCGCGGACAGCGCAGGTACACGCCGTCGCCGTCGCAACCGGTCCGACCAGTCACGAGGAGTTGCAGACCGCCGGACCGGATGTCCTGCTCGCGGATCTGACCGAACTGCCGCCCTGGCTCGCCGCGACGCGTCCCTAGTCCGCTGCCCGGAGCGGAACAGGCCCACCCTAGGGGGGCAAAGCCGGGGAGTGGCGACTAGCCTTGGGGGGCTAGAAGTGCAACGGACGAAGGAGATGCCATGCCGACCGGCAAGGTCAGGTGGTACGACGTGGACAAGGGATTTGGGTTCCTTGCCTCCGACGATGGTGAAGACGTCTTCGTCCATGCCTCAGCGTTGCCCGCTGGGGTGACCTCGCTCAAGCAGGGCGCCAAGGTGGAGTTCGGTGTCGTCGACGGCAAACGTGGCAAGCAGGCACTCAGTGTTGTGGTGCTCGATCAGCCAGCGTCGGTGGTCAAGGCCGGGCGCAAGCCCGCCGAGGACATGGCAGTGATCCTGGAGGACCTCATCAAGTTGATGGATGGTGCATCCAATCAACTGCGGCGGGGTCGCTACCCCAGTGATGAGCACTGCCGCAAGATGGCCGCCGTCATGCGGGCCGTCGCGGATGACTTTGACGTGTGAGGTAACAGTGCGCATTCTGACCCTGGTCGCTCTGCCCATCCTCGTCGTTGTCGCCCTCATTCCCGGTCGCGGTGGTGCGTGATGTCTGTCGACAAGTTGATAGCTCAGGCCGTTGAACTGGCCCGCAATGCCGCGCGGGAAGCCGCTGCGGCCGATGTCGTAGGAGACCACCTCGAGGTGGTCTCAGAAGATGAGCGTGTGGCCACGCACTACTTCGCGTGCACTGATCCGGGCTACGTCGGTTGGCGCTGGTCGGTAACCCTCGCCCGGGCATCACGTGCTCGCGTGGCAACCGTGGATGAGGTCGTGTTGCTGCCCGGCCCGGAAGCCCTGGTGGCCCCGGCGTGGGTGCCCTGGTCCGA
>JAYNIC010000066.1:7118-10199 GCA_038108715.1 Candidatus Nanopelagicales bacterium
TGTTCAGCCGGGCGACCTCGCAGTCGGCGTGGTCTGGGAGACCCCCGCCGACGATCCCCGTCTCGTCGCCGGCTTGACCGGGGCTGACGAACTGGACGGTGTGGCCGGGCGTGCGCCCGTGCACCCCTCGACCTGGGAGATCGGGCTCGGTCGAGTGCGCGTCCTGTCCGCTTGGGGACGCGATGACGCCGCCCACCGCTGGCACGAGGGCGAGCGCGGACCCGACTCCGCCATGGCCCGTTCGGTCCCGCTCACCTGCTCGAGTTGCGGCTTTCTCCTGCCGATCGGCGGTCCGCTCGGACAGGCGTTTGGAGTCTGTGCACAGGTGATGTCGCCCGCCGATGGCGCTGTCGTCGCGCTGGAATTCGGCTGCGGAGCTCACTCTCAGATTGCTGTCGCCGAGCGTGAGCCGACTCCCGAGCCGGTGACCGACTTCGTCGGCTTCGACGCCCTCGACCTCGGACACTCCTAGCCGCTCTGTCCGGTTGAGCTGCCCTACGCCGTCTCGGTGCTGACTCTGCGCAGCCGGGCCCGACGAGCCGAGGCGAGCACCATGCCGGGGACGCCGAGCGCGGTGCCGAGTGCGCAGACCATGAGGACCTGGCCGGTGTAGCCGAGCGTGAGGGCGATCCCGAGGGCAATGGCCCAGGCGACAGTGCCGATGGCCAGCGCAGCGATGCCGCTGTCGTCGCGGGTGCGCAGCGCCGGGTCGGCCTCGATCTGCGCCAGGGTGAGATCGGCGGCGTCTGGGGTCCCGTCCACAGCGTCACCGTAGCGCCTCGCCTACTCTGGGGCCGTGGATCACCGGGTTCGTCGTTTCGTCACGCTCGGCGTGCTCGGCGCCCTCGTCGTCGCGGTGGTCGTCGCGGCCCTTATTTCCCGCTAGCGGCCTTACTCGGGAGTGGCTCTTCTGGAACCGGCTTGGCCAGCAGCAGTGCGAAGCTCGCAATGAAGCACAGCAGCATCGCGGCGAACGCGGCGCGAATCCCCCAACTGTCGGCGAGGGCGGCAAGGGCGAAAGGTGCGATACCGCTCATGACTCCGATGCCCGCGCTGGTCCAGCCGGCTGCGCGATCGGGCTGGCCCGCCGAGGCGCGCATGGCCCGAGAGATGCCCAGCGGGAAGTGCATGCCGATGCCGGCGCCGGTGATGAGGAATCCGACGAGCATGAGGGCTGGGCCGGACACCAGTAGCGTGAAGACGAAGCCGACTGCCGCCAGGACGATGGCCCCGGCGAAGGTCCGTTCCCCGCTAACCCGCTCCACAATGCGTGAGCCCACAAGTCGGCCGATGATCATGCCGGTGACGATCGCTGATATCGATGCTGACGCGGCCGCTGCGCCCATGCCTCCGCGCTCGCGCAGGAGGTCGGCTCCCCACTGCAAGAGGGTGAGTTCGACGCTGGTGAGCAGGATCAGTGTGGCGATCGCCCACCACATGAGCCCAGGCAGCCGGGACTTCGGCGCGATGCGTTCCAGAGCGGTACCGACATCGAAGGGACTGAGCCGCCGTCCGCGCAGGATCTCTAGGGCGATGGCGATGACAATCAATATCGCCATTCCGGCGCGCCAGCCAAGGATCGTCGTTGCGGCGATGCCAATGGCGAAGGTGGCGAGCAGCGAGGCGACGCTGGCCGTGACGTTGCCCTCGGTGATGGCGGCATCGGCGGCCGCCCCCGGGCGGGCCTCGAGGAAGGCGCTGGCTCCCACCGCGCTCCAACTTGCACCGAGTGAACCGATGAAGGGGCCGAGGGCGATCCACCACAGGGGCCCGCCGCAGATGTAGATCGCGGTCCCGGTGGCCAGAAGGACGGCGCCGGTGCGCAGGAGCGCCCCGCGGCCCCAGCGCTCGACGAAGCGGGCTGCGGCGATGCTTCCGGTAACGCCACCAATCGCGAGCGCCGCGCTCAGGATTGAGGCGGCAACGCGGGTGAGGTCCTGGTCGTCACGCAGCAGTGTGAGTGAGGCGCCAAATCCGTATATGAACCAGCCGAGCAGTCCGAGCGATGCGTAGGCGAAGAGCGTCTCTCGGTCACGAATCGGTCGCGTCCGAGGGTGGACAGCCCCGGTCACAGTGCCCCGGTCACAATTCGCCGGTCACAATGCGTCGACGACGTAGTCGATGCAGCGTGTGAGTTGACGAACGTCGTCGGGGTCGACCGCGGGGAAGACGGCGACGCGGATCTGATTGCGCCCAAGCTTGCGGTAGGGCTCGGTGTCGACGATGCCGTTGGCGCGCAGGGCCTTGGTCACCGCGGTCGCATCGATGCTGTCGTCGAAGTCGATCGTCGCGACGACCGCTGAGCGCTTGGCCGGATCCGCGACGAACGGCGTGGCAAACGTCGACTCCTCGGCCCAGTCGTAGAGGATCCCGGAGGATTCGGCGGTGCGGGCTGTGCACCAGTCCAGGCCTCCGTTGCCGTTGAACCAGTCGACCTGCTCGGCCATCAGGTAGATCGTGGCCAGCGCCGGGGTGTTGTAGGTCTGATCGAGGCGCGAGTTGTCGACCGCGGTCTTCAGGTCCAAGAACGCTGGCATCCAACGCCCGCTCGCGGCAATCTCCTCCACGCGCGTCAGGGCCGCCGGGGACATGAGGGCGAACCAGATGCCGCCGTCAGACCCGAAACTCTTCTGCGGAGCGAAGTAGTAGACGTCCGTCTGCGTGGGATCGAGGGCCAGGCCGCCGGCGCCGGAGGTGGCATCGGTGAGGATCAGGGCATCTCCATCAGCGCCGGGCACCCGCGTCGGGGCGATAGCCACCCCGGTTGAGGTCTCATTGTGGGGCGCGCAGTAGGCGTCGATTCCCGCCTCGGCGTGGAACGACGGGGCGTCGCCGGGCTCGGCCTTGATGATCGTCGGGTCACCAAGGTGCGGAGCGGTCTGCGCGGCCTTGGCGAATTTGGCACCGAACTCCCCGAAGGACAGGAACTGCGCACGGTCGCGAATGAGACCGAAGGTGGCGATGTCCCAGAACGCCGTCGAGCCGCCGTTGCCCAGGATGACCTCGTAGCCTTCGGGGAGCGTGAAGAGATCCGCAAGGCCGGTGCGCAGGCGGCCGACCTGGGACTTCACCGTCTTCTGG